>DATDHP010000378.1:0-4359 GCA_036521515.1 Vicinamibacterales bacterium | reverse complement strand
GCCGTTTGCCGTGTTCATCGCCGTCATCGCCTCGCCGCTCGTCCGATCGTAGCCGAAGACATCGTCGCGGCCGTCGCCGTCGAGATCGGCGACGTGCAGCTCGAGCGCAGCCGTCCACGCCCCGCTCCTGGTCGTGAAGCGGCCGTTCGTGTCGCTGAACGCCGCGACCCACGCCCCGGTCGCCGGCGTGTAGAAGAGCAGATCGCTCGTCGCGTTCCCGTCGAGGCGGGCCACCGAGACGCGCGCGCCGCGGCCCCACTCGCTGGTCGACACCCTGAACCGACCGTTGCGGCGGTTCAGCGCCAGGACGCCGGCGCCGCTCGACGCGTCATAGCCGAACACGTCGGCGGAGCCGTCGGCGTTGAAGTCGCCCGTGCGCACGCGGAGGCCGGCCCGCCACTGGCCGCTGCGCGTGGTGAAGCCGCCGCGGCCGTCGCTCTGCGCCACCGTCCACACGCCGTTGTCGGCGTTGTAGAGCAGGACGTCGTCCTTGCGATCGTTGTTGAAGTCGCCGACCACGAGCTGCATCCGGCCCGCGGTTCCGGCGAACGTGCCGAGCGTATACGCGAAGCTGCCGTCGCCCGCCGCCAACGCCTGCATCCATTCGGAGGTCTCGCTCTTGTAGAACGCGAAGTCGGCCGTGCCGTCGCCGTTCAGATCCGCGGCCACCACCTGCCAGCCGCGGTCCCACACGCCGGCGCGGAACGTCATGCGGCCGTTCGCGCCGTTGAGCGCGGCGGCGTAGCTGCCGCTCTCGATGGCGTAAAGCCAGAGGTCGGCGCGGCCGTCGGCGTTCGAGTCGGCGAGGCGCACGGTGTCGGCCAGGCGATCGGCGGCCGCGTTCGAGGACTGCGACGATGGCGACGATCCGCTGGACGTCGTCGCCACAAGGGCCGGCGTCAGCTTCGCCGGCGTCTTCGTCATGGTCACCGGCACCGGCAGCGGCGCGCCGAGGAGATGCTGCGCCGGGTCGCCGAAGAAGATCCACGAGCGGCGCAGGTCCGGAACCGTCACGGCGCGCTTGGCCGCCGCGACCGCTTCGCCGAGCGTCGCGTAGGTGCCGCTGAACAGCAGGCGGAACAGCTCGCGGTTCACGACCGCCTGCGTCGCCGACGAGGTCAGGCTCGACGAGGCCCACACCGCCGACGCGCCGCCGTTCGACGCGCGGAGCAGCGCTTCGGCGAGGCTCTCTTCGTCCCACACCTGGTTGAACATGCCGTTCAGGCAGTTCATCGACACCACGAACGGCAGACGCGGACGGTTGGTGAAGTTCGCCGCCACGTCGGCGCCGGTGAGGAGCTGACCGTTGCTGCCCCAGATGCCCACCGACCCGTGGCCGGTGTAGTTGACGACGAGCTGGCCCTCGTTGATGCGCTCGGTCAGCGTGTCGTGCGCCAGCGCGTCGCCGAGCCAGCCGCGGTAGACGCGCGACGCGGTGTAGCCCGCGGGCAGCGACGCGCCGAGCTCCTCGCTCTGCTGGGCGAACTCGCTGTCGTCGTCGGCGACGAGGAGGACGCGCTTCGTCCACGCCTGCGCCGGCGTGCGATCGTACTCGACGATTTTCGAGACGACCGCTTCGGCCTGCTCGGGCGTGCGCACCGGCAGGCGGCCGACCGCGACCTCGGGGAGGCCGTCGTTGTTGAAGTCCACGAACCAGTCGTCGGACGCCGACTCCAGCACCACGTCGGTCATTGGCACCTGCTTGGTCGGCACGAAGTCCGCGCCGCCCATGCCGGCGTAGTCGCGCGGGTCGACGGTCGCGTCGCCGACCAGGACGACGAACTTCGGCGCCTCCTTCCAGTTCGTCTTCGCCAGCTGGAGGAAGTCGCGAATCGCCTGCGGCGTCTTCTCGCCGAAGCTGAACTCGTCGTAGATGTCCTCGACGTCGACCAGCGCGGCGTGATGGCCCTGCGCCGCGCGCGCCTCGACGAGCGGCCGCACCTGCTCGACGAAATCGCCGTGCGAGATCGCGACGTAGTCGTGCGCCCGCCTCGCCGCGTGCCAATTCGACGGCTGGTTCGCGGCGACGAACGCCGGCGTTGCCACCGTCGCCCTGGAGAAGGCGAGCAGCGTCCGCGACCCGGCGCCAGTCGTGTCAATGGTGATCGACGAGAAGCCGTTGGCGTCGCTCTTCACCGTGCCGCGCAGCTCGGACTGGTTGGCCGGGTCGGTCACGTCGACGACGCGGATCGCCGCGCTGGCGAAGCCGCCGATGGTGATCGGGCCGGGCTGATCCACCGACAGGCGGAGCCTGTCGTTGTCGGCGTGGTACGTGTGCCAGTAGCTGAGCGACAGCACGTCGACCAGGCTGAGGTCGGCGTCGCCGTTGAGCGCCCGAAGCGTGATCGTGTTATCGCCGTCGGCCAGCGCGGAGACGGGCACCGGCAGCGTCTGCGCGCTGTTCGCCTGGCCGTCGAAGGCGACCTCGCCGACCGCGACGCCGTTGACCATGACGCTGATACGGTGGCCGTTGTTGCCGTCGGCGGCGTCGGTGACGCCCTGCAGCGTGACGGTCAGCTGCGCCGGCGCGTCCGCGGCGTGATCGACATGATCCACCGTCATCACGACGTCGAGCGGGTCGGCCGAGACGATCGGGCCGAACCAGTTCTCCGCGTCGCCGTTCCTCAGCGCCGCGAAGAAGATGCTGCGATCCTTGCGCTGCAGCGTCGACCAGAAGCTGGGGCGCACCGGCTGCGCCGCGTTGTGCGGGGGCGCGCCGACCGTGTAAGTGTAAAGGCGAAGGCCGCGCGAGTTGCCGGCCGCGAGCCAGTAGACGTTCGTGTCGGTGTCGGGCGTGTCGACGCCGACGCCGTAGAACTCGATCGCGTCGCCCGCGTCGAAGCGGCCGTCGGCTTCGCCGAACACGTTCATCGACTGCTCGACGCCGTCGGAGAAGAGGCGGAGCATCCGCGGATCGACCGACGGGTTGAGGCCGGCGGCGACGAGATCCGCACGGCCGACGCGGTACCAGCCCGCGGTCGTCACACCGATCTTGATCGAGGCCTGCGCTGCGAGGGCCAGCTGCGTATCGGTCGCACTCGGCGGCTGCGCCGCGATCGCCAGCTGCGTGTCGGTCGCACTCGGCGGCTTCGCCGCCGCCGCACGTCTGAGGGGGAAGTCGCTGCTGAAGTCGTCGTTGTGCTTGACCAGCACACGGCGGTGCTTCGACGTGCGGCCGAGATCTTTCAGGTCGGCCGACACGCTCACCGAATCAGGCGACTGCAGCGTGCCCGCGACCGGCGTCACCGGTCCGTGCAGCGTGGTCTTGCGGTTGAAGTCGACGTCCTCGAGCCAGTAGACGGCGGTCGCGGGCGCGTCCAGATCCCAGCGTGCATAGCTCAGCTCGGCGGTCACGGCGGCGCCGCGCGCCGCGGTCAGACCCGATCCCGCGATCAGGCCCGCGTTGACCTTCGTCCGCGCCCCGTCCACCTCGCGATAGAGGTTGAAGCCGAGGTTGTCGATCTCGTAGCCGGTGCGCCACTGCAGCAGCACGCCCTGGTCGTACTTCGCCGCGGTGAACGATGTCAGCTTCACCTCGGTCACGTTGATCGGGCCGAGCGCGACGTAGAGGATTTCGGTGGCGGTCGAGTCGTTGGACGTAATCCACGACAGTGTGAAGCCGTCGACGTCGAAGCTGTCGAGGACCGCCCGCGCGTTGATCGTCTCCGTGTTGTTGTTCACTTTCATGAACGCCACGTCCGTCCTGTCCACACCAGCCACGTTCGCGTCGCTCGCGCCGTTCTGATCACTGAACGCCGAGCTGACGTCGGTCGTACCGTCAGTCGCGCCGATGCCGAAGCGGCTTTCAACCACCGGCGCTGTCCGCGTCGTGTCCTGGACGCTGGTGAACATCGCCAGCGCCGGCCTGAAGTTGACGCCGGTGATCGGCTGGCTGGCGGGCTCGTTGGTGTTGGTGCTCTTGTTGAAGGCGCCCACCTTGGCGTTGAGACCCGCGAGTGCGAGCGAGACGACCTGCGCGTTGTTCGCGCTCGTCGCGGTGGTGAAGTCGACGGTGAAGCCGTCGCTGTCCATCGACACGAGCGACGCGCGCTTCTGCACGGCGAGGTTTTCGTCGATCATCAGGAGCATCGAATCGGTGACCTGTGCGCGCTGCGAGTTGCTGGTCGTCTGGCCGCTCAGCGAGTAGAACGTGTTCGCCCACTCATCGCCGTCGGTGTCCATCACGCCCCAGCCGAAGGCGGATCGCGCTGAATTGCTGTTGATCGTCGTCTGAAGATGACCGGCGTGGGCGCTGAAGACGAGGTTGGGCGCGAAGCCGACGCCCGTCACCGCGCGATTGCCGGCGGTGGTGCCGGTGGTCCAGCTGAGGACTTTCGCCGAGACGTCGGTGCCGCCGAT
>DATDHP010000377.1:0-6149 GCA_036521515.1 Vicinamibacterales bacterium | reverse complement strand
GTTCGCCCACCACTTCGCCGGGCTCGCCGACGAGTACTACACGTCGCCGGTGGCTTATGAGCCGCCGCAGGAGGCGGTCGAGCCGTGGCCGGGAAACGTCACCGCGCAAGTGGATCCCGGCCGGCTCAAGTGGCGCGACCTCGTGACGCCAGGTGTTCCGGTCCCCACTCCCTGGCCGAAGCAGGAGTTCGAAACACTGTCGAAGGGGTTCCAGGAGCGACGCGCGCGCCTGCGGGCGATGAACCGGCCCGAGTCAGAGATGACGATGCTGTTTCGGGAAGAGCTCGAAGTGGAAACGAAACTCCTCGCATCGGCGGAGCACGCAGCCAGGGTCGGTTTGTTCCAGGGCGCCAATTACGACGCGCAAGTCTTCTACCGCCCGCAGATCGACTGCATCATGTTCACACGGAATCGCGTTCCGTTCTGCCGGGTGTGCCAGCGTACGCTCGCCGCGATGATCGACCGGCACGCGTCATGAAAACGATTCTTGCGGCACGCCTTCCACCGGGCGTATGGTGACTTCTGTTCCCCCTCCTCTCACGCGACACCGGCCAGCCATCGATCAGGTTGGTCGAGGAGGTGCTCATGTCACGTTCGCGCGTAGTCGCCGTTGCCGCCGCCTGCCTTGTCGCCGCCGGAGTCGTCCTTCACTCGAATTACACGTGGGCCGTGCAGGAACAGGCCAACGTGGTCCCGCAGGCGAACGAACAGCTCGAGATCGCGATCGGATTCAAGATCGCACCCGTCCCCCTGAAGTTTGCGCCTTCCAATCGCGCACTCGTTGGCCTTGGCAGCTACATTGTCAACGGGCAGGGCGGGTGCAATGACTGCCACACGAATCCGCCGTTCGCGCCTGGAGGCGATCCGTTTCTCGGAGAACCGACCCAGATCAACGCGGAGCACTACCTGGCCGGCGGCATGCAGTTCGGCCCGGTCACCTCACGCAATCTCACGCCGCGCTCGAACGGCCGGCCCGCCGGCCTCACCTTCGCTCAGTTCCGCAGCGTGATCCGCACGGGCTTCGACCTGAAATATGTGCACCCGGAGATCTCGCCGCTGCTGCAGGTGATGCCGTGGCCGGTCTACCGCTACATGCACGACAGCGATCTCGTGGCCGTCTACACATACTTGAGCGCCATCCCGCCGGCGACGCCCGGGCCGTGAACCGGGATCAGTGCGAAAGAAGGTCCGTCGATGGATGGGCCTTCTGCGCCTGCTCGAGCCAGCACTCGGCATCGTCGACGTCGGTAAAGACCTGGACGTTGAGCGCCGTCAGCTCACCGAGACTCGAGTAGGCGCGCCCCATCCGTGACAGCCTGGCGCTGCCGCTCACGAGCGCCACTGGACCGCGCGGGCCGTGCCTTGCCGTGAGCGCGCCGACGTACAGCACGAGTCGGTGCAGGTCCTCCCGGGTTGGGGTATTGGTTCCAGCACGCGCGTCGTAGAGCACGGCGTACGACCACGTCCCCTCGTTGGCCTGGCGGTCAAGCGCACCCTGAACATCCTCCGGGGTCACGCGCCCGGTGGTCATGATGATGATGCGCCGCCTCTCGTCGTCCCGCTCGTAGTGGATGGGCACATCACTTCTCCGGCGCTATTCTCCAGGCCGCGCGCGCGGAGTGTAGTCTACCTGCTGCACCGGAAGCGGGCGATCGGCCTCCACCTTCAGGGGGCGGTCGATCTCGACCTTCAGCGGGGAGCGCGGCAGGAAGACGACGTCCCCTTCCACGCGCGTCGTGAGCGGCCGGAGCGATCCCTCGGCCCAGGCGGGCAACGTGCGATACCCGCCCACGATACCAACCGGGACGAAACTTTCAGCCTTCTCCAGTTCAACGCCCGTGATGATCACGCGCGTTGCGGCCGCCTGTGCCGACACAGGCGTCGCCCCCTGTTTCGCACCGAGCCAGAGCAGCTCGAGAGCGATGACGGTCAGGATGATCTTGATGTAGCGGTCGTGTTGCATGGGGCGCGCCTCCTCGTATCAAGCATACGCCCGAGACGCGCGCATAATAGCGGCATGGCGCGCCGCCTGCTGTTCGCCACCTGTGGAGTGCTCCTGCTTGCCGGGTGCCGTCAGGCTCCTGTCTCCGAGGACGAGCGTCCCAGCTCGACCGGCGTGCGTCCGATGCAGGCGCCGATCGTCGCCCGCTTCCAGTGCAATGGCGGAACAGTCACGACGACATTCCACGGAGATCGGGTGACGCTCGAACTGTCGGACCGCAACGTGACCTTGCCACACGTGGTCGCCGCATCGGGCGCCCGCTACAGCGATGGTGTCTCGACGTTCTGGAACAAGGGCAACGAAGCCATGCTCGAGCTCGACGGGCGCAGCCGCTCCTGCCGGATCGTGCGTGATCCCTGGCAGGAGGCGCGCGACCGCGGAGTCGACTTCCGTGCCGTCGGGCAGGAACCCGGGTGGCACCTCGAGATCGATGACGGGGAATCGATACGTCCATGATGACCAGGCACGGCAATGCCTTGTTCTCGCGGGCAACCCTGCGCGACCTGTTCCGGCACATGGAGTGGGCCGACGGCGAGGTCTGGCGCGCGGTGCTCGTGTGCGGTCAGGCCTGCGACGACCCCACTCTTCGGGGCCTCCTGTTCCACCTCCACGTCGTCCAGCGCGCGTTCCTCGACGTCTGGAAGACACGCGAGGTGAAATTTCCCGATCCGTCGGAGTTCCGGACGATCGCCGACCTGCATGCCTGGACCGCCACGTACTACGCGGAAGCGCGCGTGTTCCTCGCTGCCGTCGATGACGACGCGCTTGCGCGGCGCGTCGTGATGCCGTGGGCCCACGAGCTCGCGAAGCAGATGGGCCGCATGCCTGATGCGCCGACGCTGGCCGAGACGATGTTCCAGGTGACGAGTCACTCGACGTACCATCGCGGCCAGGTCAACACGCGCCTGCGCTCGCTCGGCGGCCAACCGCCGCTCGTCGACTACATCGCGTGGATCTGGTTCGGCCGTCCTGCTGCGGCTCCTCCTTACTGACGCACGAAGGCCTGAGGCCTATACTTGGCCATGCGCTTCCGGCTGATTTCCTGTCTCCTTGCATGCGTGTGGGTCGCCGCCGCCGACGTGCGCGCCCAGCCGGCGCCTCCCGGGGAACGCGCGAGGGCGCGCGAGATTTTCCGCGAGCTGATCGAGATGCCAACGACGGCGGCGGACGGGGCTACCACGCGCGCGGCACAGGCGATGGCCGACCGCCTCGTCGCCGCCGGTTTCGCGCCGGCCGACGTGCGCGTGCTTGGACCGGACACGCGAACAGGAAATCTCGTGGCGCGCTTCCGCGGGACCGACGCGCGCCTGCGCCCGATGCTGCTCATGGCGCACATCGACGTCGTCCCGGCACTGCGTGAGGACTGGTCGGTCGACCCGTGGACCCTGCTCGAACGGGACGGCTGGTTCTACGGCCGCGGCACGACCGACAACAAGGCAGGCGCGGCGATGCTCGTCGCCAACTTCATCCGCCTGCGGCGGGAGGGCTGGCAGCCGCGCCGCGACGTCGTCATCGTCCTCACAGGCGACGAGGAAACGTCGCAGACGAGCATTCAGTGGCTGTTGAAGGAGCACCGCCCGCTCGTGGACGCGGAGTTCGCGTTCAATACCGATTCCGGGGGCGTCATCCTCAGGAACGGGCGGCCATCGCTGTTTACCGTCCAGGCCAGCGAGAAGGTGTACGCCGACTACCAGCTGGAGGTCACCGACCCGGGCGGCCACAGCTCGCTCGCGCGTCCCGACAACCCGATCTACACCCTGGCAGCGGCGCTGCAGCGTATTTCGGGCCACCAGTTCCCGTTGAACGTCACGGAGGTCGCGCGGCTGTTCTTCGAGCGGTCGTCGCTCGTGGAAAGCGGTCAGGCCGCGGCGGACATGCGCGGCGTCGCCGCCGCGACTCCCGATCCCGCCGCAGCCGCGCGCCTGTCGGCGTCGCCGTTCTATAACGCGCGGCTCCGCACCACGTGCGTGGCCACGCGCGTCGAGGCCGGGCACGCGAACAACGCACTGCCGCAAACCGCGCGCGCCGTCATCAATTGCCGGATCCTGCCTGGCGAGCCTACGGCGCCCGTCGAAGCCACGCTCCGACGACTGGCCGGCGACAGAGTCGAGGTGACGGTTCTTTCGACGCCGGTGACGAGTCCCCCATCACCGGTGCCGCCAGCGATGCTGGCCCGGATCGAACGTCTCGTTGCCGCACAGTTTCCCGGTGTGCCGCTGGCGCCGGTCATGGAGGCCGGCGCCACCGACGGCATGTTCACGCGGCGCGCCGGCATTCCCACCTACGCCCCATCGGCGCTGCCCGAAGATCCCGACGATGTGCGGGCGCACGGGAAGGACGAGCGCCTCGGCGTCGAGGCGTTCTACCAGGCGACGGAGTTCTGGTTTCGCCTCGTGAAGACGTTCGGGGAAGGCGAGCCGGGAAGTACACCATAACCGCCGCGCGGGAGGCGGACCTCGAGACTATGTATTTCGCGTGCCTCGATGGTTGTAGCTTCCGCCTTCAGGCGGAAGAGGGATCCGCATCGTGGCTTCCGCCTTCAGGCGGAAGGTCAATGCAGAACTCGAGCAACTCCGCCAGTGTGTATTCGCTCGACCCTATGAACGGGTACTCGCGAACGGCTTTGACGAGCCCCGCACGCACGGGATTTTCGAGCACGTAACGGATCACGGCGCTCGTGATCTCGTCGCTCCGAATCACGTGCTCGTAAACGTACCGCTGCCAGAGCGGCTCGCCGAACTGTTTCTTGAAGTGGAAACCGGTGTACTGCTTCATCCGTGACACGAACGCTCGCAAGTCCGCTCTCTGCGTCCGTCCCTCGAGAGCCGCGTGCAGATGATCTGGCATGAAGCAGTGCGCAAGATCTGCAATATCGAATTCCTTCGCCGTACGCAGAAAGTAACGTTCGACCAAATCGACGTGGTCAACACTGGTGAACAGCGTTTGCCGCTCGCGAGTGCAAAACGTGAGGAAATACCGATGGAACCCGATATAGTCAAAGCCGGTGAGATGTTTCGGATAGGGATGCATGTCGAAGTGATAGGCAATGCGCGGGCCTTTCCGGCTGAAGCCGGAAGCTGCGTCCTTCTTCCGGCTAAAGCCGGAAGCCACACCCGCTCTTGAAGCCGGAAGCCACCGCGTGGGTTGCAGGCGACTGCTACAGTGGAGAGATGCGGATCTCGGTGATCGTCCCGGCGTTCAACGAAGAAGCTGAGCTCGGCGCGACGCTTCACAGCATACGCGCCGCGATGGCCGCGTTCGACGGGCTCGGGTGGTCGTCAGAGCTGATCGTCTGCGACAACAACTCGAGCGATCGGACGGCCGGGATCGCGCGGGCGGCCGGCGCCACGGTCGTGTTCGAACCGGTGAACCAGATTGGGCGCGCGCGCAATACGGGTGCTGCCCGCGCCACGGGCGACTGGCTCATCTTCGTCGACGCCGATTCGCATCCAGGCGTGCCGCTCTTCGAGGACGTAGCGGCCGAGATCCAACGTGGCCGGTGTGTCGCCGGGGGCAGCACGGTCACGTTCCAGAACCCGCGTCCGGCTTTGCGCGCCGTATCGCTGGCGTGGAGCGCCGTGAGCCGACTGAACCGCTGGGCGGCCGGATCTTTCATCTTCTGCAGGGCCACGGTCTTTCGCGAGGTGGGCGGCTTCAGCCACGACCTGTTTGCAGGTGAGGAAATCGACCTCTTCCGGCGTCTCAAGCGGTCCGCCCGCGGCAGCGGCCGAGCCATCACCATCGTTCACCGCCACCCGATACGGACGAGCGATCGCAAGATGCGCCTCTACACGTGGCGCGAGATTCTCGTCTTCATGTTGCGGACGCTGGCGGCACGCGGCCAGACGCTGAGAAGCCGGCAGGCGTGCTACGTCTGGTACGACGGCCGCCGCTAGCACGCTGCCGATGAGCCGCCGCGGGTATTCGGCTTGCTTCTTCTGACGGCAGGAGGACGCACGTGCTGCATCGAGCCCGGAAAGTCTTAGGCGCCCACATCCGTGCGGTCGACGGCGACATCGGAACGCTCGAGGACTTCTTCTTCGAGGAGGACGGCTGGACCGTCAGATACCTTCTCGTGGACACCGGGAAATGGATGAGCGGCCGGAAGGTGCTGCTGCCGCCGGCGGCCGTGACGGGGCCGTGGAAC
>DATDHP010000376.1:0-4819 GCA_036521515.1 Vicinamibacterales bacterium | reverse complement strand
CGGCTAGGACCGCTATGCGGCCGGACGCAACGAGTACGAAATTCGCGTTCCTGGCCGCATAGCGGTCCAGAGCGGTCAGCAGCGGGCGGCGATGCCTCCCAGGGCCGTGACGTTCGCGGCAGCGAGGAAGGCGGATGTCCTGGTTGCGACGACGCAACCGAAGGCCTTGACTGTCGGGCTGGTATCCAGCGCATTCGTGTCGATGGGATCGGCGCGCAACTTCAGGTGGGCGAAGATCGGGCGGTCCTCCTCCATGTCCACCAGCCGCAATGGCTTGCCCGGCTCGCGGTTCCCGCGGAGCAGCTTCAGGCTCACAGCGCCGCGGACGTTGCCCCCGATCGCGAGGATCCGCTCGCGCGCCTCGTCCACCTTGACCACAACGTCGCAGTGACTGCGGGCGCCGATTCCCATCTGACGCCGGCGGTCGGCAATCGTGCGATAGGCGGGGCGGCGCGACGAGCACAGGAGATCACCTGGCGTGATGGCCGTCTCACCGGCATCGTATGCGGCGAACGCCGCTTGCGGCGCGCGCCCGTCCCTGGCGCGGATGGCCTGGTCAATGTAGGCATGGTGGGCGATGGCGCGCTGGAACTGGCTTGCCGCGCCGAGGCCGGCCTCGCACATCACCCAGGATACGAATGCCGCCGACCAGGGGGCGTTCCATCGCACGGCCGTGCCGTCCGGTCCGTTCCACTCCTCGTTCTGCCTCTCGACAATCCAGGACCCTTCGGGCGTAACGGCCCAGTACCCGGCGATTGAGGCGGCGACGCGTGCCGCTTCCTCCGGCGGGAGCCGCGACAGGCGCCGCCCGCCGCGGCCCAGGTCCGGCCACGCGCCACCGGCGTCGCCAGCCTCGTTCCCGAACGCGTCTCCATCGTTGACCTCGGTCCGGTCGACGATTCGAAATCCAAAGAAGCCCCACTCCTGTACGGCCACGTCGACCATGCGCCGCCGTGTTTCCCCCGTGGGCATGGTCCGGCATGCACGCGGCTGGACCACCATCTTCCCGGGCGCGCCGCGCACGTGGGCAGAAGGCGGCACGACGTCGAACACCGTGGGCGGCAGCCGGTCCAGACCCGTTTGCCGTGCGTCGGTCTCCGATGCCGCGGAGAGCGCGACCAGCACCACGGCCAGTGGCAAGGCAAGCATTCGTACGCGAGTCATCTGGGTCGTCCGCGAGGACAGTAGCATAATCATTCGCACGCGCGCGCGTCGTTTGCGGCGTCGTCTCACTTTCTCCGCCGAGAGCGACTCTCCCCGGAGCGATTATTCGCGGAGCGTTGTGTCCGCCAGAACGACCAGCGCAGCGAGCGCCGCCGTTTTCTGATCCCTGGTCCAGGGCGGTCCGAGAGAACGCCCACCGCTGGCGATCTGCTGGCACATGCCGGCCGCGGCCGCTCCGAACGCAGTGCGGACGCATTCGTCGAGCTTTCGCTCGGGAACCGCGGTGACAGCCAGGCCAAGACCCTCGCATGCTTTCCGGATCGCCTCGCGAAAGAACTCGCCCTCCGCCGCGTGAATCAGCGCGTGTGACGCGAGGATCTGCGCGAGAGGCGGCAGCGGGCGACCGGACGCCTGGAGGACGGCAGAACCTATGACGTCACAATCGCGCCGACGCAGTTCGTCCACCGACTCCCGAAGGGCCGCCGAAGCGAGTCGTTCGGCCGTCGCGAAACAGTCGCGAAGATGCGTCTCCGCCTCTGGAAGCCCGAGGTTCTCCGCAAAGTGATAGGGCTGGTTCGCCCCTGGCGTTCCGGCGGCCGTGATGACGATGCGTCTCCGATCGATGACCTCGACGTTGCCGCCACTGGTCGAGACGGCCACGAGCGCTCCCCAACCGGAGTGCGTTCGGACACCGATGGCTGCGCGTGGCATGTCCGAGGATATTTTAGAGGAGAGAGTCGCTACCACGAGGAGCGCTGGGGCTGGCGCCCGAGGGCTCCTCGTGGGTTTCATGAAGAACGTCAGCCGCCTGTCTTCGACCAGTCACCCTCTTTCTCTTCATACTCGTGCAGAGCGTTCTTCAGCTCGCTGATTTCGTCCTGGCCGTCTTGCTCGGTCACGTTCGGCACCGCCCCGTGCCCTTCTTTCTGCCTGGCCTTGGCCGTCTCAGCGTCCCTTGCTTCACGCTCGGAATTCTCAGCCATGATCGTTGCTCCTCAAGCAAGCGGAACTCGAATGTGGTCCGTGCAAACCCTGCGCCTCCACCCCACCCGCGCAAGCGTGCGCGGCGGGGACCCCGGCTCTGCGGTGGAGCTGAGCCATCAGTGTGATCCGTGGTCTGTGGTGTAGCATGTTGCCCGCGCGTCGGCAGCTGAGGCGGAAGGTTTCGCCTGAACTTGCCAGCACACCGAAGGAGAGACGATGTCGAATCGCAGAACGTTCTTCAGGACCGTCGCCGGTGCGGCCGCGGGCCTGTACGTCTCGCGATTTCACAGGGTAGACGGCGCGTTCGCGGCTGCACAGGCGCCCGGCGCTCGTCGTGAGGTGAGGATCGGCGCACGACGCGTCCGCGTGGTGGACGTCCATGCCCACTGGGACATGCCGCTCGGCGCGGTCGTCAAGGGCACACCGTTCGAGAAATATGCGTCCGGAGCCGGACTGGACGAGCGCATCCCGATCATGGACAAGCTCGGGATCGACGTCGCGGCCATCAGCGTGAATGACTTCTGGTGGTATGAAGCGAAAGACCAGGGCCTGGCACGCGCCATCTGCAACGCTCACAACGAGACGCTCGCCAAGTGGGCGCGCGCCCATCCCGATCGGTTCGTCGGCATGGCGTCGGTGCCTCTGCAGTTCCCGGACGTGGCCGCCGAGATGCTGCAGGACGCGACGACGCGACTGGGCGCACGCGGCGTGACGATCGGCGGACACGTCAACAATGAAAGCGTCACGCTTCCGAAATACGACCCGTTCTGGGGCAAAGCGGCAGAGCTCGGGCAGCTCGTCTTCATGCATCCCAACGGGGCCTCGAACATCATCCAGCCCGGCGCGCTGGGCGGACGCGGCGGGATGGGCAATATCGTCGGCAACCCGCTCGAGACGACCGTGTTCCTGTCACGGCTCATCTTCGATGGGACGTTCGACAGATTCCCGGGACTGCGCGTCTGTGGCGCGCACGGCGGTGGATATCTGCCGTCCTACCTGGGCCGCACGGAAGCGGCGTGCCAGCGGCCGAACACGAACTGCGCCAACAAGAAGCGGCCGAGCGAGTACATGCGCCAGCAGGTTCTCGCCGACACGATGGTGTTCTCCGAAGAGGGGCTCCGCCACCTCGTCGCGGAAATGGGCGCCGGCCAGGTCGTCTTCGGGACCGACATCCCCTTCAACTGGCCCGTGACGGTGGACCTGGTTCTCAACGCGTCGTTCCTGAGCACCGCGGACAAGGAGGCGATCCTCGGCGGCAATTTGATCAAGCTTCTGAGGATTACGTCGTCATGACGATCCCGCATGTCGGACGGCGCGAGTTTCTCGCGGGCCTCGCAGCGGCCGGCGCCACTGCGCTCGTACCTGATGTCTCGAGGGGCGCGCAGGTGCGTCCGTCCGCGACACCGCATCGCATCGACGTGCACTATCACTTCTCGGCGCCTGGCTTCATTGCGGCGATCAAGGCGCGCAAGACCGGGCAGGTCCCGCTCATGAACTGGACGCCTGCGAAGGCACTCGAGGACATGGATCGGGACGGCGTCGCGACGTCGATCGTGTCCACGAGCGAGCCGAACGTCTGGTTCGGCGAGGATGCGCCGGCGCGCGCGCTCGCGCGCGAGTGCAACGAATACGGCGCGCGGCTCATGGCGGATCACCCGGGACGCTTCGGCATGTTCGCCACGCTGCCGCTGCCCGACGTCGACGGCGCGCTGCGCGAGATCGAGTACGCGTTCGACACGCTGAAGGCCGACGGCGCGTGCTTCATGAGCAGCTACCAGGGAAGGTATCTCGGCGATCCCGGGTTCGCGCCGGTGATGGACGAGCTCAATCGGCGCAGGGCGGTCTGCTACACGCATCCCGTCCGCGGCGAGTCGATGGTCAACCTGCTCCCGGACGGACGCGCGCTCGGCATCACGCTGACCACCGAAACCACGCTCACGATCGCCAGCGCGCTGTTCAGCGGCACTGCCGCGCGCTGCCCCGACATCCGCTTCATCTGGTCGCACGGCGGCGGGACGATGCCGTACATCACCGGCCGCTTCAACGCGGGCAACGCGCCCGAGATGAAGGAGCGGCTGCCCAGAGGCGTGATGTACGAGGTCCAGAAGTTCTATTACGACACCGCGCAGGCGTTCAATCAATACACCCTGCCGACCTTCACGAAGGTCGTGCCGATGTCGCACATCCTGTTCGGCACCGACTACCCGTTCGCGCAGGCCGGCACCGTGGCGAAGGGGCTCGCCGACTACGGCTTCACGCCGCCGGACCTGCGCGCGATCGAGCGCGACAACGCGCTCGAGTTGTTTCCCCGATTGCGGCGAGGTTAGACATCTCCTGGGGCCTGAGTCGTGACAGATGAAGCAAGTTTCTAGTAGCGAAGATCCGCCGATCCACTCGTCGGTTTGAGGCGGAGCTTCGCTACTGTCAGCTGTCCACGCCTTCCGGCTGAAGCCGGAAGCCACAGGCGCCGAGAGCCGCCTCCGGCTGTGGCTTCCGCCTTCAGGCGGAAGGTCGTGTGCCGCCACGTCCTGAGACCGGAGCGATTCCATGAAGATCCGCGCGATTGCCGTGCTGTTCGCCATCCTCGCGGCCGTGACGCTCACAGCCGACGAGGGCATGTGGCGGTTCGATCAGCTGCCGCTCGACGCGATCGCAAAGACCTACGGCGTCC
>DATDHP010000375.1:0-4685 GCA_036521515.1 Vicinamibacterales bacterium | reverse complement strand
GCATCCGCGCGTCAGGTGCGTGTATCCATCCTGCGAGAGGCCGCCACGCTCACGGCCGCCGGTCTGGGAGTCGGCCTTGTGCTGAGCGTCGGAGCGGCAATGCTCGCGAGCGGACTGCTCTTCGGGGTCACGCCAACCGATCCGCGCACTTACCTGGCGGTGTTCACCCTCCTCGGCCTGGTGTCGCTCGCCGCATCCTACATCCCGGCCTGGCGCGCCTCTCGGATCGATCCCGTGCTGGCCCTTAGGCAGGAGTGAGCTGCCATGCCGCTTTCCCAGGACGTCCGTTATGGATTGCGCTCCTTGCTCCGTGCTCCCACGTTTACCGCGGCGGCCGTGGTCACGCTCGCCCTCGGTATCGGCGCGAATGCAGCCGTCTTCAGCGTCGTCAACGCCGTCCTTCTTCGACCGCTGCCTGTCGATCGTCCACACGAGATCGTGTCCGTCTTCACGAGCGACTTCAGCGGACCGACGTACGGTGCGTCCTCGTTCGCTGACTATCAGGACTTTCGCAGTCGCAGCGACGTCTTCGCTGGTTTGATGGGATATACGCCAGCTCCTTTCACGTTGAGAGGCGACACCGAAACGGAGCGGCTAATCGGCGCGCTCGTGACCGGTAACTACTTCGATGTGCTCGGACTTGCTCCCGCAGCGGGAAGACTCCTGCGGCCCGACGATGATCGCGAAGGGGCCACTCCGGCGGTGGTCATCAGTTACGGGCTCTGGCAAGGTCGGTTTGGTGGCAACCGCGCTGTCATCGATCGAACGCTGACGCTGGATGCTTCCTCGTTCACCGTTGTTGGCGTTGCGCCGCAAGGCTTCACCGGCGTCGTCCCGCAGCAAGTGCCGCAGGTGTGGATGCCGTTGCGCGCCGCACGAACGGCGTCAGTCCTGAACGAAGCCTTCCTGACCTCGCGGAGCAGCCGCGGGTTGATGCTTACAGGACGCCTGCGCGCGGGCGTCACGCCGCGCCAGGCGCAAGCGGCGCTCGACGTGCTCGCCGCGCAACTGCATGCCGCCTATCCAGAGCAATGGACCGACGTGACCAGGGCCCGGCGGCGTGTGACGGTGGCGGCGGAGCGAGACGCGCGGTTCGGCAGCATGCGCTCGACACTGGTCAGAGTGGCCACGCTCCTGCTCGCCGTCGTGGGATTGATCCTGCTGCTCGCCTGCGCCAATCTCGCCAGCCTGCTGCTCGCCCGCGCCGCTGCCAGGCGCCGCGATATCGGTACGCGCCTCCTGCTGGGAGCAAGCCAGTCGTCGGTCGTCCGGCAGCTCCTTACCGAGAGCGTGCTCCTTGCTGCCGCGGCCGCCGTCGCAGGCGGTGTCATGGCGTGGGCGACGGTGCGGGTGCTCGGTCACGCCGCGACCGCGCTTCCACTGATGCCAGCCATCGATTTTGCCATGGACCTGCGGGTGCTCGCGTTCACGGCGGCTGTCGCATTCGGCTCGGCCCTGCTGTTCGGGCTGGCTCCGGCGCTGAAATCGTCACGTGTCGACCCGGTGAACGTTTTGCGGGACGGCTACGTGTTCACGCTCGGCGCTCGACGGCTCGGGCTTCGAGATGTCCTCGTTGTCTTTCAGATGGCGATTTCGCTCCTGATGCTGATCGTCGGCGGCCTGTTCCTCAGAAGTCTGCTGAACGTCCAACAGGTTGATCCCGGGTTCACAGCCAGGAACGTGGCTCTCCTCACGATTGAAACCCCCCGCGAATACGCGCCGGCGGCCGGACTGGCGCTGCAGGACCGAATCGTGGAGCGTGTCTCGGCGCTCCCTGGTGTGGAGTCCGCAGGCTTCGGCCGCTTCCCACCCCTTTCCGGACTGGCGACCGGACGCGCTCCGGTGGCACTCGATGGTTACACCCCGCGGCCCGGCGAGGACATGGAGTTCTTTTTCAACCCTGTGAGTCCCGGCTACCTCGAAACACTCGGCGTGCCGCTCGCGCAAGGGCGCAGCTTCAGCAACGCGGATCTTCAAGCTGGCCGGAACGTGGTCGTCGTCAACGAGACCTTCGCCACGCGGTTCTGGCCAGGGCAGGACGCCGTGGGACGTCAGATACGACTCGGTAATGCCACTGGTCCGCTGTTCGACGTCGTCGGCGTGGCTCGTGACAGTAAGTACCGGACGCTCGGCGAGGAGCGCGCACCCCACATGTATATCCCGCTCGTCGGACCCGGGTACCGTCCGCGCGTGACCCTCCTCGTGCGCACGAGCGGCGACCCGACGAGTCTGCTCCCGGCCCTGCGTGCCGAAATCAACGGCGTCGATCGCGCGGTTCCGGTCTTTGACGTGCGGACGTTCGAGGATCACCTCGCCCTGACGCTCGCGCCCGCCACGCTCGGCAGCACGCTCCTCGGTGTGTTCGCCATGCTCGGCCTCGTGCTTGCGGCCGTCGGGCTCTATGGCGTGATGGCCTTTGCAATCTCGCGACGCACGCGCGAGATTGGCATCCGCATGGCCCTCGGCGCGACGCGTCGTGCGGTGCTGACCCTGGTCCTGGGCGACGGATTTCGTCTGGTTGGTTCCGGCATCGTGCTCGGGCTTGCGGCGGCGCTCTTCGTCGCCGCGCCGCTCGAGGCACTGCTCTACGGCATCACAGCTCCAGACGCTGAAGTGATTTCGGTCAGTCTCGCTCTGCTCCTCGACGCGGCCACGGCTGCGAGCTACTTCCCGACACGCCGCGCGGTGTCCGTGAATCCGGTCGAGACGCTGAGGGTGGAATAGAGATGTCGCTGCTCACAATCCTTCTGCTACCGCTTGCGCCTGGGCGCGCGCGTCCTGTGTCCCGGCGGTTGCTCACGATGCTCGGCCAGAATGGCGATCCGGCTGAGCGCCTCTTCGAACAACGTTCGCGTGTGGCGCTTCCCTTCCTCCGCCGATTCTCGAATCTGCCGGCTCAGCTCGCTCTTCATGTCAGCAAGCCCGATCAGCATGTCATCGCGAGCGGCGGCAAAGCCTTGATGCATTTCTGTTCGAAGGGTGGCAGACTCTTGATGCATTTCTGCTCGGACGGCGGCGAACTCGGTGCGCATTTCCGTTCGGACGGCGGTGAACTCGGCGCGCATTTCCGTTCGGAGTTCCGAGACCTGCACCTCCAGCGAGCCCACCCGTTCGGCGAGCCCGGCCACCTCCGCAGGCAGTGTCTGGAGGCCTTCCGCGGTCTTCTCCAGACGTTCGACGCGATTGGTCAGCGCTTCCCGTGGCACCACGCCTCCGCGACCATCATCGACGTCGCCGCGGCCGGCGGGGAGCCGCCCGCTGCCGCAGAAGTCGTTCAGTCAAGTGATCGATGTGAGAAAGCACTCGATTCTGAATCGCCAGCATGTCGTCGAGGTATTGCGCCCTGCGTTCCAGATGGGCGCGCTCTTTCTCGTCGATTGTGGCAGCCGCCTGAGCGCGAAGTTTCTGGGCGCCCTCGACAAACTCGCGGTGAACGGCGGGAGTGTGCTGCGCAGGCTGCTTGGTCGGTCGCCCTCGTGATCCCGCCATGTCGCGATCTCGGTCGACGACGACGTTACCATCGTCGGCGCTGTCGGACAACGCCCTTCGCACGGATTCCACGAGTTTTCAGAGCGACGTGCAAATGCTGCCATCGTGATTGGAGTTATCTACCAGCGCGGCACGCCGCTGAGTCGATCCGATTGCGGCGCTAAGAATCGAATAGGAGGACATGTTGTTCAAACGCACCTCACCGCTGTCGGCTGTCCCGGACGCAACGACACTCCCGGCCAACACGCCGCTCGTCTCCACGCGCGGCATCGAGAAATCGTTTCCGGTCGGTCCCGGACAGACGTATGTGCTCCGCCGCATCACGGTCGACATCAAGCCGGGCGAGTTCGTCTCGATCATGGGGCCGTCCGGCGCCGGCAAGTCGACGCTGCTGCACATCCTCGGCATGCACGACGCGGCGTGGACGGGCGAGTACTTCTTCATGGGGCAGCCAATCCACGCCCTCGGCGCCAAGGAGCGCGCCGCCCTGCAGAAGAAGAACATCGGCTTCGTCTTCCAGAGCTATCACCTGCTCGACGACCTGACCGTCTACGAGAACATCGAGCTGCCGCTCTCCTATCGCGACGTCCGCAAGTCAGAGCGGCAGAGCATCGTCGCCGACGTCCTCGATCGCTTCGGAATCGTCGCCAAGAAGGACCTCTATCCGTCGCAGCTCTCCGGCGGCCAGCAGCAGCTCGTTGGCGTCGCACGCGCCGTCGTCGCCAACCCGTCGGTCATCCTCGCCGACGAGCCGACGGGCAATCTGCACTCGTCGCAGGGCCAGGAGATCATGGAACTGTTCAAGCGGCTCAATGAGGCAGGCACGACGATCGTCCAGGTGACCCACTCGGACATCAACGCCGCCTACGGGAGCCGGATTATCAAGCTGAGCGACGGCTTCATCGCGAGTTGACGGTGAAACGCCTCGCAACGACGTCGCACCGACGGGCGAAGCGAGATCGGACCGACGAGGCGAAGCCGGGCTTGCACCGACGAGCGGAAGGGAGCTTGCACCGACGAAGCGAAGCCAGGATCCAGCCGAAGTGGAGCTTGCACCGACCCGGCGAAGCAGACTGATCAGTGAATGGCTACCGACACGAGGGTGGCGTCGTCCTGAAACGCGCTGCCGGTGAATGCCGCCGATTCGCGGCGATGCTCGACGATCGTCTCGATCAGACGCTCGTCGCCGAACTGCT
>DATDHP010000374.1:0-3185 GCA_036521515.1 Vicinamibacterales bacterium | reverse complement strand
AGCGCGCCTACGACGCAATCATGCCGATTAGCCCGCAGCTGGCGATTCTGCAGTGCACCGCCGGGTATCCGGCGGCGTTCGAAGAGCTCGACCTGCGTGTGATTGATCAGTATCGAAACCGATTTCCGGGCGCGGTGATCGGGTTCTCGAGCCATGACAACGGGATCGCCATGCCGGTGGCCGCCTACATCCTCGGCGCCCGTATCGTCGAGAAGCACTTCACGCTCAACCGCGCGATGAAGGGCACCGACCACGCGTTCTCCCTGGAGCCGGTCGGCCTGCGCAAGATGGTCCGCGACCTCGAGCGCACCTGCAAGGCGGTGGGCAACGGCGTGAAGAAGACCTACGAGAGCGAGAGGGCGCCAATCGTCAAGATGGGCAAGAGCCTGGTCGTGGCTCGCGACCTGCCGGGCGGCCACACGCTGACTGCCCGGGACATCGTCATGAAGTCGCCCGGCGGCGGCATCCCGCCGTACGAGCTCGACAAGGTGCTCGGCCGCGTCACGCTCGTGCCGCTGCACGAGGACGATTTCCTGACGTTCGAGGTCCTGGGCAAGCACAGCGTCGAGTTCGCCCGTTCGTGAACGGGTTCCGCCTCGATCGCGAGGTCGCCGTGGTCACCGGCGCCTGCGGGAAGCTCGGGCCGGTCTGGATCGATGCGTTGCTCGAGGCCGGCGCCCGCGTGGCGGCGGTCGACCTGCCCGGCGCCGAGCCGTCTCAGGCGTTCGACATGGTCGTGCGCTCTGCCGGCAGCTCGCTCCGCCGCATCGACTGTGACATCACGGATCGCGCGTCCATCGAGGCCGCCGCGGAGCGAGTGGTCGCCGAGCTCGGCGAGCCGCTCGTCCTGGTCAACAACGCCGGGATCGATCAGCCGCCCGACCATCCCGGTGATCGTCACCACCTGCACGAGCTCCCGATTGATTCCTTCCGTCGCATGGTCGAAGTAAACCTCCTGGGCACGTTCCAGGTCATCCAGGTCTTCGGCGCCCGCATGGCGGCGCGCGGCGAGGGGTCGATCATCAACATCGGATCGCTCTACGCCTCGGTGTCGCCCGATCCGCATTTTTACGACCACCTTCTTCCGCCTGAAGGCGGAAGCCACGGCAGCGGCGGAAGCCACGGCACTGACGCGCCCTTCATCAAGTCCCCGGCCTATGGCGCGTCCAAGGCAGGCATCGTCAACCTGTCCAGGTTCTTTGCGACGCATTGGGCCGGCCGCGGCGTCCGCGTGAACACGCTGTCGCCCGGCGGGGTCCTCGCCGGACAGGACGAACGATTCAAGGCAAAGTACAGTGCGCGGGTGCCGCTCGGCCGGATGGCACAGACCGACGACCTCAAGGGGCCCCTCGTATTTCTCGCGTCGCGGGCCTCGTCGTACGTGACGGGGCATGAGCTGAGAGTGGACGGCGGCTTTACCGCGTGGTGAAGACGTGGCCGCGCCAGATGGTCCGAGCGTCGGCAGCGCTGAGGACGTTGGGATGACCGTGTCGAGCGCGTCGGATGCCCGGCGGGGCGATCTCGTTGCCATTCCGGCTGTGATCCCCAACCACGTCCGCGGCCAGGATGCGCTGGCGGTCGACGGCCGCACGTTCGTCAAGATCGATCCGGCGACGGGCCGCGACATCTGCCGGGTCGCGCGGTCCGGGGCGGCCGATGTCGAGGCGGCAGTCGCGATCGCCAAGCGGGCGCAGCCGGCATGGGCGGCGACGACCGTCGTCAAGCGCGGCGAGATCCTCCGCCAGATTGCGCTGCGGATGCGCGACGAGCGCGATGCCATCGCCTCGCTCGTCGCGAAGGAGACCGGCAAGTCGAAGAAGGACGCCCTCGGCGAGACCGACGCGGCCATCGAGATGGGCTTCTTCGTGGCGGGCGAGGGACGCCGCTTCTACGGCCAGACGACGACGAGCGCGGTGCCGGACAAGTCGGCGATGACGGTGCGCCAGCCGCTCGGCGTGGCCGGCCTCATCATCGCGGCGAACACTCCGATCGCCAACGTGGCGTGGAAAGCCTTCCCGGCGCTGCTCTGCGGCAACGCCGCGATCCTGAAGGCAGCGGAGGACACGCCGCTCTCCGCATGGGCCTTCGGTGTGCTCGCGCGCGAGGCAGGCGTGCCCGACGGGGTCTATCAGACGATTCACGGTTTCGGCGAGGAAGCCGGAGCGCCACTCGTCGAGCACCACGATGTCGCCATCGTCAGCTTCACCGGCTCGACGGAGGTTGGCCGCTGGATCGCGCAGACCACGGGCCGCCGGCTGGCGAAGGTCTGCCTCGAGCTCGGTGGAAAGAACCCGCTCATCGTCTGCGATGACGCGGACCTGCAGAACGCCGTGACGTGGACGCTTGGATCGGCGTTCAGCAATGCCGGACAGCGGTGCGCCGCAGGCAGCCGCATCCTCGTCTTCGATGCCGTGTACGACCGCTTCAAGCAGATGCTCGTCGAGGCGACGGCCCGCCTGAAAGTGGGCACCGGCGACGGAGACGACTACGGTCCGGTGATCAACCAGGAGCAGATGAGGAGCATGCTCGCGTCGATCGAGCGCGCCAGGGCGGCCGGGGCGGCCGTGGTGACCGGCGGCCATCGTCTGACCGGCGGCTCGTATGGCGAGGGGTTCTTCGTGGCGCCCACCATCATCGAGCACGTCGGTCCGAACGACGAGATTTCGCGGACCGAGCTGTTCGGACCCGTCACAATCCTGTACCGCGTCCGCGATTTCGAGGAGGCGATCGCGATGGCGAACGACTCGCCGTTCGGCCTGACCGCCTCGATCCACACGCAGAACATCAATCGCGCGATGACGTTCGTCGGCCGCATCCAGGCCGGCGTGGCGGTCGTCAACGGCGGGACCTACGGCAGCGAGCCGCACCTGCCGTTTGGTGGCTTGCGGCAGTCCGGCACCGGCTGGCGCGAAGCCGGCACGCAGGCGTTGGACGTCTATTCGGACCTCAAGACGGTGTACATCAATCACAACCCCAATAATGTGTAACGTATCGTTCTCTCTTCTGGGTTCTCACTTGCCACCCCACCGCGCAAGCGTGCGCGGCGGGGGCCCCGGCTTCTCCGTTCGTGTTCAGGTTCGGGGTTCAGTTCCGGGTTCTGGGTTCTGGGTTCTGGGTTCGTCGTTCGCGTTCCGGGTTCCGAACATGAACACGAACAGAGAAGAGAGAACCGAGAAGTGAGAACG
>DATDHP010000373.1:0-2350 GCA_036521515.1 Vicinamibacterales bacterium | reverse complement strand
CGGTCGGCGCAGGCGCGCGCGAAGTCGTCGTCGTGCGTCGATACGACCACGGTACGGCCCTGCGACGCGAGCTCGCGCAGGGTGGCCGCCAGTTCTTCACGCCGCGCCGGGTCGAGCGACGCGGTGGGCTCGTCCATCAGGAGCACCGGCGGGTCCACCGCCAGCGCGCGGGCAATCGCCACGCGCTGCGCTTCGCCGCCCGAGAGCTGGTGCGGCAGCGCCGCGGCGCGCTCGCCGACGCCGAGCAGCGCGAGCAGCTCGTGCGCGCGGCGCTCCGCGTCCACGCGCGCCTGCTTCAGGACGTGCACTGGCGCGAGCCAGACGTTGTGCACGGCAGTCAGGTGCTCGAACAGGTGGTGGAACTGGAACACCATCCCCACCCGCCCGACGTGGACCTCTCCGCCGGCGAGCGGGTCGAGCCCGGCGATGCCGCGGAGGACCGTCGTCTTGCCCGACCCGGACGGGCCCATGATGGCCACGCGCTCGCCGCGACTGGCGGAGAACGACACCCCCTGCACGATGAGCCGTCCGCCCCGCCGGATCGCCACCTCCCGCAGACTCAGCGTCGTCATTGTTTGCGGGCCAGACGCTTTTCGATGCGGCGGGCCAGCCGGGCGAGCGGCAGCGAGAGCACGAGGTAGAGCGCGGCGCACAGGAGACCGGGCACGACCCAGCTGCCGACATTCGCCGCGAAAATCTGCGTCTGCTTCGTCAGCTCGACGACCGTGATGACCGACACCAGCGAGCTGTCCTTGAGCAGCGCGACGAAGTCGTTGGTCATCGGGGCCAGCGCGAGACGGAACGCCTGGGGCCCGCGCACGAGCATCAGCGTCTGCCCGCGGCTGAACCCGAGCGTGCGCGCCGCGTCGAGCTGGCCCGCGGGCACCGCCTCCAGCGCGCTGCGGTAAATCTCGCTCTCGTAGGCGCCGTAGTTCAGCCCCAGCCCGATCACCGCCGCCAGAAACGCCGGCAGCTGCACGAACGGCGCGAGGCCGAAATAGAGAACGAACAGCTGCAGGAGCAGCGGCGTCCCGCGAATGACCTCGACGCAGGCCGTCAACGCGACCTGCAGCGGGCGGCCGCCATACACGCGGCCGCTCGCGATGAGCACGCCGAGACCGACGGCCAGGGCCATCGAGAGACACGAGAGCACGACGGTGATGCCTGCCGCGCGCAGCAGCGCCGGAGAGTACCGCAGCGTGGCTTCCCACGCGTCCGGCGTCGATGCCGCAGGCGTCTCGACCAGCTCGGTACCGCTGCCGCCAAGCACGCGCGCGTAGAGCCGTGGCTGGTCCGCGTTCCACATGTTCCAGCGGCGGAAGATCGCCTCGAGCCGTCCGTCACGCATCGCCTCGCGGAGGATCTCGTTGATGCGATCGCGCAATGCCGTGTCGCCCGGCGCCAGCACGCCGACGTAGTGCCCGACGCCGAGGTCGGCCTCCTGGTTGACCAGGCCCGGGTTGCGGCTCACGCCGCGCTCCGCCAGCACGTAGTCGAGCACCACCGCGTCCACGCGTCCCAGCGCCAGGTCGCTGTACGGATGCACGTCGTCTTCGTAGGTGACCGGGATGACACCCTGCTCGGACTGCGCCCTCACGAGCAGGTCATAGGCGAGCGTGGCCCCAAGCGTCGCCACTCGACGGCCGCCGAGGTCTTCGAGCGATCGGAAGCGATCGCGATCCGCGCCGCGAACCGTGAGGATTTCCCGAAACTCGTAGTAGGGGACCGTGACCGCCAGGCGCGCGCGGCGGGCAGGACTGTCCTCGATCCCGCTCAGGCCGATGTCGAAATCACCCCGGGCGGCGGACGCATCGAGAACCGTGAAGCCGACCTGCACGAACCGTGGCACGCGGCCGAGGGCCTCCGCCAGCAGCTGCGCCACCTCGACGTCGAAGCCGACGACCCGTGTGGGGTCGGACGGATCGGCCTCCACGAAGGGCGCGCCACCTTCAGCGTCCCCGCCCCACCGCAGCTCGGGCGGTTGCTGCCCTATGGCCCCCACGGGCGAGAGCACCGCGACGCATACGAGGAGCGAAATACGATGAGCAGGTGCGCGCATTCGTGATTCGCGATTCGTGACTCGCGATTCGGGCCGGCTAAGCCAGGCTAAAGCCGGCCCCTACGTACGTCAGTGCCCATTCGGTCGCAGGGGCCGGCTTCAGCCGGCCTGGAACGACTCACGACTCACGATTCTACGGCAGCGCGGTCTGCATCGGGCGCAGCCACTGGAGCAGCGTGTTCCCGGTCCCCGGGAACTGCACCGCGAACAATGTCAGCAGTGCGAAGATCAGCGGCAGCGCCGTCCGTTGCAGGAACGCGGCATCCCACACGATCTTGCCGGCCGAGGTCC
>DATDHP010000372.1:0-6860 GCA_036521515.1 Vicinamibacterales bacterium | reverse complement strand
GTGGGGGTCTCGCCGTTTTCGGGGCTCGGGCCGGTCAACAGCGCCGAGGCAGCCGGAATGGCGAGCGCGGTGCACGTGATACGGTTCCTGCGGATGGGGGAGGACCCGAACCGCGTGTACCCGCTCCGCCCCGAGATCATTTCGTCAAGCGTACTGCGCGCGACGACGCTCGAAGCGGCGGTATGGTCGCGCCAGCCCGCGTTGATCCAGTTGCTCGATCGTGAGGGCGCTATCGTCGGCGCGGATCGACGGCGCGCCCTGGCGTGTCTCGCCGCCGACCTGGGGGTGGAGGACGTGGCCGACTACCTGGCGCCGGAGGATACCGCGTTCTGTGAGCCCGGCAAGGCATTCGAGGCCGTTCTGGCACGGACGAGCCCGAGTGGCGAGGGAGCGGTCCGATGAGCGACGTGGTATCGCGGACGGTGCCGGCGGTGCACGGCAGGCGGACGGTCACGCCAGACCCGGCGTTCGAAACCGGATTGGTCGAGCATCTGCGGACGCGCCACGATGCGGCGGCGCTCGCCGAGCTCTATGGCCGCTTCGTCCATGGGGAAAGCGATTTCGACGCGCTGATGCGCCGCACGCTGCTGCGCGCGATGGCGCGCGCCTGTGGCGACGGTCTGCGCGTCGGGCGTGCTGTCGTCTTCACGCATCCAGAGACCCTTGCCATCGGCACCGGGGTGTTTGTCGGCGAACAGGTGATGATCCAGGGCCGGTTCGACGGCACCTGTGTCATCGGCGATCACTGCTGGCTGGGCCCCCAGGCTTACTTCGATGCCCGCGACCTCGTGATCGAGGAGTACGTCGGCTGGGGGCCGGGAGCAAAGGTTCTCGGCTCCAGACACACGGGCGTGCCGATCGACACGCCGGTGATTCGAACCGACCTCGAGATCAGGCCGGTCCGGATCGAGGCGTGGGCGGATATTGGTGTGAACGCGGTCGTTCTCCCCGGCGTTACCATCGGGCGCGGCGCCATTGTCGGCGCAGGTGCCGTCGTCACGAAGGACGTCGAGCCCTTCTCAATCGTGGCGGGTGTTCCAGCCCGCTTCGTCCGCCGTCGGACAGACGCGCACACCGTTCCATTGGAGGTCCCACCACGTCCATGAACATCGATCAGTCGACCATCGTCGTCACGGGCGGCGCCGGCCACATCGGGTCCACCACTGTTGATTTGCTGCTGCGCGAGCATACGCCCGCGCGAATCGTCATCCTCGACGACCTGTCGAGGGGCAGCACCACTAACCTCGAATCTGCCCTGCGTGATCCGCGCGTCACGCTCGTCCAGGGGGACGTTCGGGATGTCGCAGCGGTCTGCGACGTGATGCAGGGCGCCGACGCGGTGATTCACATGGCAGCGCTGCGCATCACCGCGTGTGTTGCCGAGCCGCGCCGGGCGTTCGACGTCATGTGCGCCGGCGCGTTCAACGTCGTGGAAGCGGCGCAGCGCGCTGGCGTGAAACGGGTAGTCGCGTCGTCCACGGCCTCGGTGTACGGGTTGGCGGAGGAGTTTCCGACGACCGAAACGCATCATACCTACCATAATCGGACGTTGTACGGCGCGGCGAAGTTGATGCTCGAGGGTCTGCTGCGCTGCTTCAACGACACGTACGGCCTTCCATACGTGGCGCTTCGCTATTTCAACGTCTACGGGCCGCGGATGGACATCCACGGGAAGTACACCGAAGTGCTGATCCGGTGGATGGAGGGGCTCGAGGCCGGTCAGCCGCCGCTCATCCTCGGCGATGGCACCCAGACGATGGACTTTGTGTACGTGGAGGACGTGGCACGCGCCAACGTGATGGCGCTCGCTGCCGACGTGTCGGACGAAGTGTTCAACGTGGCCAGCGGCGTCGAGACCAGCCTCAACGAGCTGGCGGCGGCGTTGACCGAGGCGATGGAGGTGCGCGCGACGCCTGAGCACGGGCCGGAGCGAAAAGTCAACCCGGTGCCGCGCCGGCTGGGGTCGACGGCGAAGGCCGCCCGGATGCTGGGATTCCGCGCCTCGGTGCCGCTCGACGAGGGCCTGCGGCGGATGGTCGCGTGGTGGCGGGCGGCGCGGGTCTACCAATGACGACCGCCGTTTCGGCGATTCCCGTGGCCCGGCCGTGGATGGACGAGCGCGAGGCTGACGCGGCGCGTCGCGCCATACTGTCGGGCTGGATCACCCAGGGTCCGGAAGTGGCGGCCTTCGAACAGGAATTTGCCGCGGCCATCGGCGCGCCGCATGCCTGTGCGGCGTCCAGCTGCACGACGGCGCTGCACCTGGCGCTCGTCACGTGCGGCGTGGGAGCCGGCGACGAGGTCGTCACGGTGAGCCATTCGTTCATCGCCACCGCCAATGCCGTCCGCTATTGCGGCGCCACGCCGGTGTTCGTCGACATCGATCCGGCGACCTTCAACATGGATCCGGCGCTCGTCGAGGCGGCGATCGGCCCGCGGACCAAGGCGATTCTCTGCGTGCACCAGTTCGGCATGCCCTGCGATCTCGACGCGATCCTCGCCGTCGCGGGGCGTCACGGGCTGGCGGTCGTCGAGGATGCCGCGTGCGCGACCGGGAGCGAGATCCTGTGGCGAGGCCGCTGGGAACGCATCGGCCGGCCACACGGCCTCGTGGCGTGCTTTTCGTTTCACCCGCGCAAGCTGCTGTCCACCGGCGATGGCGGGATGCTCACGACCGGCGACCCCGATCTCGACCGTCGCTTCCGCCTGCTGCGACAGCACGGGATGAGCGTGCCCGACACGGTGCGGCACGGCGCGCCGCACGTGATCCAGGAAGAGTACCCGCTGCTCGGGTTCAACTACCGGATGACGGACATCCAGGCGGCAATCGGGCGTGAGCAGCTGGCGCGTCTGCCGGCGATCGTCACGCGCCGGCGCGAGCTGGCGGCCCGGTACACCGATCACCTGGGTGGCGTGCCCGGTGTGATCGTGCCGGCGCAGCCGGCGGGCGCGCGCACGAACTGGCAAAGTTACGTGGTCCGCGTCGGTCCTGGCTCGCAGCGGGCGATCATGCAGCGGTTGCTGGATCAACGGATCGCCACCCGTCGTGGCGCCATGAACGCGCATCGCGAACGCGCGTACCCCGAGGGCACCTGGCGGGCGCCCGGCCCGCTCGCTCGCAGCGAGGAGGCGCGGGACACGGCGATCGTGCTGCCGCTGTTCCACCAGCTCACGTACGCCGAGCAGGACCAGGTGATTGACGCGGTGAAACGTGCGGCCGCCGCGGCGTGAAGCTCTCGATCATCACGCCGGCTTTCAACGAGGCTGTCAACCTCCCGCTGCTCCACGATCGCATCGCTGCCGTCATGGCGCGCCGGCAGGAAGAGTGGGAATGGATCATCGTCGACGATCACTCCTCCGACGGCACGTTCGGCGTCGTCGAGGAGCTCGTGCTGCGCGACCCGCGGATACGGGGCGTCAGGCTGGCGCGGAACTCGGGCTCGCACGTCGCCATCGCGTGCGGGTTGCACCTTGCCGCGGGTGATGCCGCGGCGCTGCTCGTGTCGGACCTCCAGGATCCGCCGGAGCTCATCGCGCAGATGCTGGACCGATGGCAGAACGGCGCGCAGGTGGTGTGGGCCGTCCGCCGGCAGCGCCCCGGGCAGCCGCAGCACAAGGCCTTTGCCACGGTCTATTACTGGATGATGCGGCGCCTCGTCGGCCTCGCCGGGATGCCGGCGAGGGGCGCCGACTTCTTTCTCATCGATCGGCTCGTCGTGGACGCGTTCTGCAGGTCCGCGGACCGCAACGTCAGCGTCTTTGCGCTGATTACCTGGCTGGGATTCCGCCAGGACTCCATCGAGTACGACAAGCAGCCCCGGGCACACGGCCGAACCGGGTGGACGGTCGCCCGCAAGGTGAAGCTCGTCGTCGACTCCGTCGTTCCCTTTTCCGATTTTCCGATCCGCTGGTGCGGGTATATCGGCCTCGGATTGATGACCCTGGCGGGGCTCGTCGGCGTGAGCGCGCTCTTCCTGCTGCCGACCCTTGGCGCCGGACTTCTCCTGGTGACCGCGCTCGTGCTTGGCCTGTCGGGCCTCCAGCTGCTCGCCTTGAGTGTCGTGGGTCAGTACGCGTGGCGCGCCGTTGACGAGGCCCGCCGCCGCCCCGCCTACTCGATCGAAGCTGTGGCCGGAACGAGGCAGCCGTCCCGCCTCGGGTGAGAAGGTGGCAATCACTACACCCTATCAGCACGACGAGTACGGCCAAGTACTCGCCAGTCCGTTTGGCGAAGGAATCAGCGGTCGACGACAATGATTCCCGCCATCGTTGGGTCGACGTAGAAGAAAGAAACGCACATGCAGTCCTGCTGTATCGAGAGCTTCGCCGCCAAGAGGATACGGGAGGGCCTTGCTCTCGCCGATGGCGAACACCAATGCGAGAAGTGTGGCCGGCGGTACGAGCTACGGGTCACCTGGCGCGAGCTGCCGCGCGTGAAGGTCGAGGAGAGCGATGAAACTCTGCTGCCTCCAGAGCTTCGCTGAGGAGGGCATCAGATGCAGATTCAGGCTGGCGGCCGAGGGCGAGACCCATGCTTGCTGGAAATGTGGATGCACGTATCGGCTCTAGTCGATGGCAAGTGGACGCTGATTAACGACCCCAAGAACGCGAGGGCTCACTGATGGCGAAAAAAGAGGCGGGCGGGACGCTTCCGCCTCATTCCGGGCCACCGCGCCGCGCCAGACTTCGCCAGGATCACAGCGCAGTACGACCAGCTGGTCGAGCGGTTGTCCGGGTACGCGCACTGTCTCGACGTGTGGGTCGACGTGCTGGTGGCGCGGTTCGCGTGGCAGCGACGAGGGATGGCCCCCATGCGGCCGACGCGATGACATGAGCGGAACCATGGCACGTCCCATTGGCTGGACTCCGCGCTGGAGGAGGTGAAGCGGAGGGGAAGGATCCGTTCCGCGAGAACATGGACCTGCTCGGGCTGCGCGCACCGCGTAGCTGGTTCGAGTCGGCGGCGACGACTACGGCGACGATAGGCACCATTGCCAAGGCCATTCAGCAGTACGGGCACCGCGTGACCGTGCGCGAGCTGGTGCTGACGGTGCCGGTCCTGGCGAGCGCGGGTGCCGCCGCCGAGTTCTCGCTGGCCGTCGGGGCGGTCTTCGCAACGTTCTACCTGGCGGCCTGTCTCGGCAGCCTGCTGGTAGCGACCGGACAGAGCGTCTCGTACGAGTCACTAGCCCGCGCGTATCACCAGTCCCCGCTGCCGCCCGCCGTCTGGGTCGAGTTGCCGCATCTGGCCGTGCGGATGAATCTCGTCGCCCGGGGACAGCGATGATCTGGATCCTGCTCGCCGTCCTCGGCTGGGTGCTGCTCATCGAGAGCCTGCGCCAGGGGCTCTACACGCTGCCGGCGATCGGGGTCGTGACGGTGATCGCGCTCGCGGTGCTTCGCTGGCGCCGAAGAAAAGCATATGACGCATTCGTCCGGCCTCTCTACGGCAAAGACAAGGAGAGGAGGAAGTAAATGACCGGGAACTATGGGCCCGTGTAGCTTTGACTACCGATGTCCGAAGTGCCGCAACGATGCCCGCAATGGCCCTTGTCGCTGCGGCGTCCCGTATGAGCTCTACCACCCTGACGACGACCAGGACCCTGATGCTTTCCTCGAGGCGCGAGCTCACATGGCCCCGAGTCGCGCGTCGGGCGAGGCCACGCCGGCCGGGCCTGGGTACCGCTCGTCCGCAAGCTGCAGTAGAATGTCGGCGCATCAGCTGCTTGCAGCCGACTGTGCGCCGATTTGACCACTTCTGACGTCTTGTGTCCGACTTCCCGAGAGACGTCGGACGTGTGAGTCCTTGGACCTGATGATTGACTGTATCGCCGGGTACCATCTGAACCCGTGGACATGCGGGATCGCCAAGTTCAACGCCATCCTTGCCAAGCACCTCGAGGTTCCCGTCGTGGGAATCCGCGCCGTGGAGCTTGGCCATTACCGGATGCCGCTGCTCTCGCTGAAGCTGTCCGAGTTCTGCCCACGGGACGCGGTCGATCTCGACGCATGGAGCCAGACGCACCAGGGGGGGTTCGAGCTGTTCCTGCACGCCTTCGACGGGACGGGCGTCGAGCATCGCTTGCTGCTGGCGGCCAAGCGGGTCTACTGCGGCAACGCCGAGCTGTTCCGTGACCTGCATCCGGCGCGGCCGGATATCCAGGAGCTGTTTTGTCCGGGCACTATCCTGAACCCGCAGCGGTTCCAGCAGACCGATCTGTCGGTGTTCACCTTCGGCATGGCCCACAAGATTCGCGTGCCGCTCTACCGGCGTCTTCGCGAGCTGCTGGAGGCCACCGGCCGGAGCTACTCCGTCTACGTGTCGACGGCTCTGCACGAGAATACGAGCTTCGACGGGTCGTTCGTCGTCCGCTTCGAAGAGCTGCAGTCGATCTTCAACGGGCAGGTGTACTTCATGGGTTACCTGTCCGATACCGCCGTCTACAACCACTTGATGGACTGCCACTATCTCGCGGCGTTCTTCGAGAAAGGGCTGCGGGCGAACAACACGACCGTCAACGCCGCAATGGAGTCGGGTTGCGCCGTCATCACCAACCTTGACGAGCATTCGCCGGCGGGGCTCGTCCACCTGACGAACGTGATCGACATCAACCTCTGCGACCGCCTGCCCGACACGGAGCAGACGCAGCGAATCGGCCTCGCCGCGCGCGACATCGCGCGCAGCCTGTATGGATGGGACCGGCTGACCGCCCAGCTGCGGCCGGTTGTGCAGACCTAGGAGACAGGAGTGGCAGGAACCCTCACCATCGGCACGCACGAGATCGGCGACCACGCGCCGTGCTACGTCATTGCGGAGATCGGCCACAACCACCAGGGCAGCCTCGAGAAGGCCCACGAGC
>DATDHP010000371.1:0-5149 GCA_036521515.1 Vicinamibacterales bacterium | reverse complement strand
TGGCGATCCCACCAGGCGCCGTAGATGCGGTCATATCGGTACGGCGTGACGGCGGCCGCTATGGCGTCCACGGCCGCACGCGACAGCGGCCACATGTTCGGATAGCTGCGCATGAAGCTGACGTGGCGCCGATCCATCGTTACCTGGAGGATGTCGCCGGAGAGCAGCGCGCCGCGGCCGTCAGCCCCATCTGCCCAGTGCAGCACGGTGCCACCGGCAAAGTGCCCGCCGCAGTGGATGAGTGTGAGCCCGTCGCCGATCGCGCGGGCCGCCCCGCTCCAGAACTCGATGACGGGATCGGGACGCTGCACCCACTCGCGGTCACCCTCGTGCAGATACACCGGCACGTTCCCGAACGCGCGGCTCCATTCGATCATCGTCGTGTAGTAGTGCGGATGCGAGATGGCCACGGCCGACACGCCGCCGAGCCCGTTGAGCAGATCGATCGTCGCCTGGTCGATCAGCGCGACGCAGTCCCAGAGAACGTTGCCCGAAGGCGACTGCACGAAGAGCGCGCGCTGTCCGATCGCAAACTCGGGCATGGTGCCCACGCCCATCAAGCCGGGCTCGAGCCGGCGGAAACCGTTCCAGTGACTGCGCTGAAGGGTTTCGAGCGTCGTCCAGGCCTGGCCTGACGGCGGCACGTACTGCCGCGAGTCGTCACAGATCGGGCAGCTCGACGGCGGCACGTCGGAGGCGGCGAACTGTGTGCCGCAGGTGACGCAGATTGCGTGCATGGGTGCCGTCAGCTCCCGTCGCGGATGACCCGGCACGATTCGATGTCGAAGGTCACGTCCCCGACGGTCAGGCGCGTCTGGTCGCGCAGGCCGGCGGCAAACTGCAGAAAACGATACGCGTCCCTGAAGTTGCTCGCAATGCCGAACGACGCTCGAATCGCCCCGGCGCTCTTGCCGTTGAGGTGCGTGACGATCTGGAGGAAGCGCGGCAGCGTCAGGTCGGCGTCAGTCGCCACCGCGGCGAGGATATCGTCTTCGGTGAGCCCTTCGGCGGCTTCGCTCGCACCGGGGTTGCAGAAGCAGCCCGTTCGAATCGAGATCTGGAGGTCGCTGGCGAGCTCCTCGACGCGGCGGTAGTTGAGCAGGTGGCCATCGGGATCGTAGAAGTTCATCGTCACGATCCCGCCCCTCATCGTCGTCGTGGCTGGACCGTAGATCCGAACCATGGGGCGGCCGTTGCTGTGGCGCAGGCCCATGAGCTGGGTCAGCAGCCAGCCGGTGAGGCACTCGACGCGTGTGTGGACGGTCTCCAGGCCGATCCGCCGCAGGTAGCGCAAGCCGATCTCCACGGCGGGAATCGCGAGATAGTTGAGCGTGCCATCCTCGAATCCCGCCTCGCGCGGCGCCAGGATGTGGCGGCGGCCCTGCACGGTAGCGAAGTGCACGGTGCCGCCCGCGAACCATGGCCGACGCAGCAATTCAAGCGCGTCATGGCGGGCGATCAGGCAGCCGACCGCCGTTGGATATCCGAACATCTTGTAGAAAGAGACGGTCACGAAATCCGCCGGCACGTCAGCCAGATCCAGCCGCGACGTCGACACGAACGCGGCGGCATCGAGCACCACGGTCCACCCGAGGGCACGCGCGTGCGCGACGAGATCGAGCGGGTGCTGCACGCCCGTGAAGTTCGACTGCGCCGGAAACACGAACAGGTTGTCCGGGCTCGGACCGGGCTGCGCCAGGAGCGCCTCGAGACGGGGGCGATCCAGCCGCAGCTCGGGCATCGTCAGCGGCGCGTACTCGATCGACGCGCCGCGCGCGCGGGCGAACTCGCGGATGCCGTTGACCGAGTTGTGATTGTCGAACGAGAGCAGCAGGCGTCCACCCGGCGCGAACGGGAACGACTCGCCGACGTGCTTCAGCGCGCCCGTGCAGTTGGGGGTGAAGACCGCGGTGTATTCCCGGGGCGGCGCGTTGAACCATTCGAGCACGGCACGGCGCGTGCGCTCGACGAGCTCGGTCGCGGCTGACGAGGTGATGCTCGAGGAATGCGGATTGCCGAAGACGCCGTGGCTCAGCTGCTCCAGGTGCTCGCGAAGCTGGGAGTCAGCGTAGAGGCTTCCGCCCGTGTAGTCGAGATAGACGTGCCCGTGCTGATCGAGCCGGCCGTACTCCGACTTACGCAGCGAGTCGAGCAGCCGGGTGGACTCGTACGCCGGGTAGTCGCGGATGAACGCCTCGTAGGCAGCTCGCTCGTCCACAGGACGAGTGTAAGCCCTGTTGATGTAGAGGCGGACCTTTAGGTCCGCCTTCGGCCAGGCCGACCTGAAGGTCGGCCTCTACGAAAACTAGGTCAGTACCGTCGAAACGTGAGATTGAAGCGGCCCTCGAGGCGGAGCGCGGCAGGCGCGGTGCCAGGGATGATTCGGGTGACGCCATGATAGCGAAGCCGTGCCTGTCCGCCGAAGACGAACGCGTCACCCGACTCGAGCAGCAACGCCTCGACGGGATCGCGACGACGAAGGCCGCCGAACAGGAACCGCGCCGTGTCGCCGAGTGAGATCGACACGACCGGGAATCCCGCCCGGAGGCCCTCAGGGCTCTCGTCCTTGTCCTGATGCAGTCCCATGCGGCCCTCCGGGCCGTACCAGTTGATCAGGCAGATGTCGGGCGTGACGGCAAATCCAGCGCCGGCCGCAATTTGCGACGCGAGCGCTACCCACTCCGCGGGGACCGGCGGCACCGGCGCGTCGTCGTAGTCGGCGCGCGTCGAAACGTATGTGTATGTGAGGGGATTCCAGTGGCGGCCGAGACACGTCATCCGTACGCGCATCTTGCCGCCACCACGCACGGTCGGCACGTACCCGCCCGCCGGGCCGTCCATGATCGCCCGGCAGCGTGCGACCAGCCTCTGCTGCTCGTCGAGGGAAAGCCACTGCTTCAGCCAGGCAGCACCGGGAGCGACGGCGGCAATCGTGGTCACGACCCGGCGGAAATGGCCACGGGGTGACGTGGCTCGTACAGCATCACCTCGACGCCGCCTGGCAGCACCGTCATGACCGTGATGCCGAAGCCTTCGTCCTCGGGCTCGCCTCTGACGTCGATACCCTTCGACCGCAGCTCGCGCACGGTTGTGTGGATGTCGTCGCACATGAGGCTCAACTGATGTCGAACGCCAGACTCCCACGTCGGGCCCTCGGCCGGGTGCACGCCGAGCTCGGCAGGCGGGAGCGCAAAGATCAGCCAGCCAGCCCCGGCATCGACGTGCTTCCAGCCGAAGACGTCGCGAAGCGTCGCCCGGAGCGCCTCCGGCTCCGGCGTATATAGAAGCATGTGCGCGCCAATAATCGCCATCGATGGCTCTCTTTCATGCAGCGGGCCAGATGCCGAGAAGCCGTCGGACGAGCACCAGCTGACCGACGTGGTACGAGGTGTGGTCGGCGACGAGCAGCGCTTCGCGCAGATACGTTTGTCCGGTGCCGTGCGGGATCTTCGCAGACAGATCAGCCTTGGGATCGCGGACCAGCTGCTTCAGCGCGTCCCGATCCCGGACGCAGGACGCCACGCTTTCGTCCCAGGCGGCGTCCGACGGCGGCGCGGGGTTCTTCGGCCAGTAGTCATCCGGCCACTTCTTTTCCCTGTACGAGGAGTTGACGCAGAAATCGAGGATGTCGTTCTGCGCCAGGCGGATGTGCTCGAGGATCTGCCAGGCGGAATACGGCAGGCCGGGCGGCGTTTTGCCGCGGTGCCCGGGTCCGATCCCGTCGACCGCCGCTTCGAACCCGACGTGCGCTTCGCGCCAGTCGAGCAGGCGCGCCAGGTGATCGCGAACGGCGTCGTTGTGCGTAGTCACACGACAAAATTACCACGCCGCGCAAGTTCTTCCGGCTGAAGCCGGAAGCCACACTGACAACTGTGGCTTCCGCCTTCAGGCGGAAGAAGACACGCTCGGCGCAGGTGCTGATACACGACCTCTTCCACGCCGCCGAGCACCGCAATCGCGCGCTCGTCGTAGAACGGCAGCACCTGCATCAGCACGATGACGCCAATCTGCTTCGTGGGGTCCACCCAGAAACCTTATCATTCCCCGGTGACACGTTACGTCGGGGCGCTCGACCAGGGCACGACCAGCACCCGGTTCATGGTATTCGACGCCGCAGGCCGGGAAGTCGCGCGCCGGCAGCTCGAACACGCACAGATTCTGCCTCGTCCCGGCTGGGTCGAACACGATCCGATTGAGATTGCCGCGCGCGTGGACGAAGTCATCGCCGGCGCGCTGCGCTCGGCCGGGCTCACCGGCAGCGACCTCGCGGCGATCGGGATCACCAACCAACGCGAGACGACAGTCGTGTGGGACCCGACTACCGGCCGCCCGTGGTGCAACGCGATTGTCTGGCAGGACATGCGCACCGATCGTCTCCTCGACGTCCTCGAGCCTCATCGGGCGCGGCTGCGTGAGTGCACGGGCCTGCCGCCCTCGACATATTTCTCTTCGCTGAAGCTGCAATGGATCCTGCAACACGTCGACGGCGTGCGCGCCGCGGCGGACCGGGGCCGCGCCGTCTTCGGCACGATTGACAGCTGGGTTGCCTGGAACCTCACCGGCGGACCCGGCGTCGGCTTGCACGTGACCGACGCCACCAACGCGAGCCGCACGCAGCTGATGAATCTCCGGACGCTCGACTGGGACGACGAGCTTCTCGCGCTGTTCGACATCCCGCGTCGCATGCTGCCCGCGATCCGCGCGTCCTCCGATCCGTCAGGGTTCGGCGCCACCCGGGCGAACGGCCCGGTGGCTGCAGAGGTTCCGATCGGCGCCGCGCTCGGCGATCAGCACGCCGCGCTCGTGGGGCAGGCGTGCTTCACGGCGGGAGAGGCCAAGAACACGTACGGGACTGGCAACTTCATGCTGCTGAACACCGGCGATCGAATCGTGCCCTCGACGGCCGGGCTCCTGACGACGCTCGGCTACAGGTTCGATGGAGCCGCTCCGGTCTATGCGCTCGAAGGATCCATCGCCGTCACCGGCGCTGCCGTCCAGTGGCTGCGCGACCAGCTGGAGATCATCCGGTCGGCGGGAGAGATCGAGGCGCTCGCCTCGAGCGTCGAGGATAGCGGCGGCATCTACTTCGTTCCCGCGTTCTCGGGGCTGTTCGCCCCCTACTGGCGGCCCGACGCGCGCGGCGCCATCG
>DATDHP010000370.1:0-27885 GCA_036521515.1 Vicinamibacterales bacterium | reverse complement strand
GCCACTCGCCGATGCGCTACGCGTGGGATCAGTTCGACGCCTACTTTGGACCCGAGCGCGTGGGCGAGGTCGCCAGCCGCTGGTTCTATCGCCCGGTGCTGGCACGGCTGGCGCGCTGGGACGCGGCGACGGCGCACCGTGTGCACCGCTTCGTCGCCAACTCGGCCTGCGTTGCGGGGCGGATCCGCCGATACTATAATCGCCAGGCGACGATCGTGTATCCGCCTGCCGACACGGTCTTCTATCACCCCGCTGACATCACACCGGGCCGGCATTTTCTCGTGGTGTCTGCCCTCGTGCCCTACAAGCGCATCGAGATGGCCATCGCCGCGTGCAATCAGGCAGGAGCGCAGCTCCGCATCGTCGGCGAGGGCCCCGACAGAGGACGACTCGAGCGCGCCGCCGGCGGGCGGGTCGAGTTCCTCGGCCGGCTGTCAGACGGGGAGATCCGCGACGAATACCGGCGGGCGCTTGCCGTCCTTTTGCCCGGCGAGGAAGACTTCGGTATCGTACCGGTCGAGGCGCAGGCGTGCGGCCGGCCGATCGTGGCGCTGGCCCGCGGCGGCGCCCTCGAAACCGTGAAGCCCGACGAAACAGGCGTGTTGTTCGACGAGGCGACGGCAGGGTCGCTGGCTGCCGCGCTCGAGCGTGTAACGCGCATGACGTTCGACAGCGCGGCCATCAGGCGGCACGCGGAGCAGTTCTCGCGCGATCGTCACCTGCAGCAGATGCGGGCGCTCATCGACGACACGATGAGCGCACCGGCCGGGAGCCGATGGTAAGACGCTACAACCGCCTCCTCGTCGCCTTCTACGTGACGACCGACGCCCTCCTGGCGATGTGGGCGTTCATCCTCGCCTACGGCATCCGGTTCGAGAGCGGGCTGATCCCGGTCGCGAAGGGCTACCCGCCGATCGAGAACTACATCAGCATTCTGCCGTTCGTGGCGGTGCTCACGCCGGTGGCCTTCCAGCTCCAGGGGGTCTACCGCCTGCGTCGCGGCCGCTCGCGCGTCGACGATTTCTTCGCGGTGCTGATCGGCAGCATCCTGGCCGTGATGTTCGGCGTCTGGTCGACCCTGTACGTGCAGACCTACTACGCCTCGGAAGAGGCGAAGGCCGCGGGCGCCTACGAGGTCTCACAGCTGGTCTGGGGTTTCTTCCTGGTCCTCACGGTCGGCTTCACCTACATGTCGCGCGAGGTCGTGCGCGAGCTGCTCGAGCGCCGATGGCGCGCCGGCATCGGCCTGAAGCGGATTCTCATCGCGGGCGCCGGCGATCTTGGACGCCTCGTCGCCGACCGCATCCTCCAGCACCGGCAACTCGGCTATCAGGTCATCGGCTTCGTGGACGACCGTGCCGGCGGCGATCACATCGGGTATCGCGGCCTCCCGCTGCTCGGAACCCTCGCCGAGGTCGGCGAGATCGCGCAGCGCGAGCGCATCGACCATCTGTACGTGGCGCTGCCGCTCGACGATCACGCCAAGCTCCTCGACCTCATGGAGATCACCAGCCGCGAATGCATCGACGTCAAGGTCGTCCCCGACCTGCTGCAGTTCATCGCGCTGCGCGCCAGGCTGGAGGACCTCGACGGCCTCCCCATCATCAACGTCAACGACGTCCCGCTCCAGGGCTTCCACGCCTGGGTGAAGCGCGGCATCGACATCGCCCTGTCCTCGGTGGCGCTCGTCGTGCTCGCCATCCCGCTGGCGATCATCGCCGTCCTGGTGAAATGGACGTCGCCCGGCTCGATCTTCTACGAGCAGGAGCGGATGGGTCTCGATGGGAAGGGATTCAGCGTGTACAAGTTCCGCTCGATGTTCGCGGACGCCGAGGAGACGACAGGGCCGGTCTGGGCACGCCAGAACGACCCGCGCATCACGGCGGTCGGGCGCTGGCTGCGCCGCTTCGATCTCGACGAGCTCCCGCAATTCTGGAACGTGCTCAAGGGCGAGATGTCGATCGTCGGCCCGCGCCCCGAGCGTCCCTTCTTCGTCGAGCAGTTCAAGCACCGCATCCCGCAGTACATGCTGCGCCACAAAGTGAAAGCGGGAATCACGGGATGGGCGCAGGTGAACGGCTGGCGCGGGAACACCTCGCTCGAGAAGCGAATCGAGTACGACCTGTACTACATCGAGAACTGGTCGGTGACCCTCGACCTCAAGATCATGTGGCTCACCATATTCCGCGGCCTCTTCCAGCGCGACGTGGCTTACTGAACACCGCACCGGGTGTGATCGCGTGATGGGTGAACAATTGCACCCGGTGTCATTTCCGGCGGGGTCCCAGCCGCGCACGCGTGCGCGGCGGGTGGAGGACAGAGCGTGCGCATCGTTGTGACCGGCGCGGCCGGGTTCATCGGATCCCACCTCAGCGAAGCGCTGCTCGAGCGCGGCCACTCGGTGATCGGCATCGACAATCTCCTGACGGGCGACATGGCCAACATTGCCCACCTGCGCGACCGGGACTTCCAGTTCATCCGCCACGACGTCACGCAGTACATCGACGTCGATGGCCCCGTCGACTTCGTCCTGCACTGGGCGAGCCCGGCGAGCCCGATCGATTACCTCGAACTGCCAATCCAGACGCTGAAGGTCGGATCGCTGGGGACGCACAACGCCCTGGGCCTCGCCAAGGTCAAGGGCGCCGGGTTCATGATCGCCTCGACCTCGGAAGTCTACGGCGACCCGCTCGAACACCCGCAGAAGGAGACATACTGGGGCAACGTCAACCCGATCGGTCCACGCGGCGTCTATGACGAAGCGAAGCGCTTCGCGGAGGCGATCACGCTCGCCTATCACCGCTCCCACGGGGTCAACACGAAGATCGCCCGCATCTTCAACACCTATGGCCCGCGCATGCGGCTGCGCGATGGCCGCGCCGTCCCGGCATTCATGTCCCAGGCCCTCAGGAACGAGGACGTGACCGTGTTCGGCGACGGGACGCAGACGCGGAGCCTTTGCTACGTGTCCGACCTCGTTGACGGCATCCTCCGGCTGATGACGTCCGGAACGAACGAGCCGGTGAACATTGGCAACCCGCACGAAATGACGATCGAGGAGATTGCGAGAACGATGATCAGGCTGGTCGGCTCGAGGAGCAAGATCGTCTACCGGCCGCTGCCGGTCGACGATCCGAAACAGCGCCAGCCCGACATCACGCGCGCGCGCACGCTGCTCGGCTGGGAACCCAAGGTCGGCCTCGAGGAAGGCCTGCTCAGGACGGTGGAGTACGTGAGGCAGCGGGTCTGAGGGACCGCGGGCCGGCTGAAGCCCGCACTACGGACTGCGTTTGATAGAGTCGGACGTGGGGCCGGGTTCAGCCGGCCCGGGAGACGAACGATGAGAAAGCTACTTCCGGCGGTGGGCATCTGTGCGGCGGTCGTGATCGCCGCGTTTGCGGCTCAGGCTCAGAACGCGCCGGCGCCGAATACCCCACAAGGGCAGCAAGCGCCGGGCGCGGATCCGTACATCGGCAACGCCGCGCCGGGAGCGCAGACGTTTCCCCTCGCGGCGCCCGCGGGCACAGACAGCAACGCCAGACTGGTTGCGCCGGCCGGCGCCGTGAATCAGGGTCCATTCGATCCCGCCGCATGGAAGTACGGTCCGGCGTTCAATCCCCCGCCTGGCGCGAAAATCTGGAATCCGGTCAGGCTGAAGATGCTGCAGGGCGGCAAGGTGACCGGGGGCACGCTTTTCAGCGCCACCGATCCGGCGACGTACTGCGCGATGGCGAACGCCGGCTACGACTTCATCTGGACCGAGATGCAGCACGACCAGCGAGACTGGGGGAATGCGGCCCGCATGTGGCGTACCTGCCCCCATGCCAGAGCGGTCCCCGGGGTTCGTGTGGCGTACAGCGACGAACGCGAGATCCAGCACGCCGTCGACGCCGGCGCGCTCGTCATCGTCGTGCCGACCGTCGATACGGTCGCCGAGGCCATCGAGGCGCGCAACTGGACGTACTTCCCGCCGCTCGGCCGGCGCAGCGCCGGAGGCGGCCAGGCGTTCGACGCCAGCATGTGGGGCGGCGTGCCGGGCGGCTATCGCAACACCATCAACGACAACATCGTGCTCATCCTGATGATCGAGACGCTCGAAGGCCTGAAGAACGCCGACGAGATCGCCAAGGTCCCCGGCGTGACGGCACTCTTCGCGGCCAGCGGTGACCTCGGCAACTTCTCGGGGTTCAGGCAGGGCACGCCCGACTACGAACGCGCGATCAATATCGTGCACGACGCGACTATCAAGGCTGGCATTCGGCTCTGCGGCCCGCTCGCCTGGCGTGAGCGGCCGGACTTCACCTGCTTTCAAGCCGGGAGCGAGACGGCCGCCATTGCTCGTGGCGTGGCCGCTGAGCTCGGTCCCCTGGCCAATACACAGGGCAAGCCGGAGATCGGGCCGTTCGTTCCTCGCTGATTCTTGATTCTCGATGGTAATCAACAATTACTGCGAAGCGCCTTCATTGATGAGGCGCCGCAGCCTCAGGACGTAATCCGCGCTCGAGATCACGGTCAGCGCGAGCGAGAGCCACACGAATGCATCCACGACGATCGACGTCTCGCGGAGCCAGTTATAGAGCATCACCACGACGCTGGTCACGATGAAGGTGGCCGTCGCCATCTTTCCCCAGATCGACGGGCGGAACGTCCGGGGGCCGACGGCCAGATTCACAATCCCAACCACGCCGACGATGACGATGTCACGGCTGATGACGAGCACCGTCAACCAGAGCGGCAGGTGGTTGGCGAGCGGGAGACCGGGCAGTGTGAGGACGACAAAGGTGGTGACCAGCAGCAGCTTGTCGGCCATGGGGTCGAGCCACGCGCCGAGGCTCGTGCGCTGGCCGGCGCGGCGCGCGATGAGGCCGTCGAGCGCGTCGGTCAGCCCCGCCACCAGAAACGTGAGCAGCGCGGCGCCCAGGTAGTCGTACACCACCAACAGGACGAACGCCGGGGTCAACACGATCCGGAGGATCGTGAGCTGGTTCGCCAGCGTGGGGTATTGCACAGGCTAGAGCGTGCCGGCGGCGAGCGCGCGGACGCGGTCGATCGCTTCCGCCGCTTCTGCTCCGGTGACGGCGCGCCCCACCTCGAAGCGGTCGCCACCGATCATGGGGATGACACCGGAGGCGACGGCCACGGAGGCAGCCGGGTAGCTCAGGTGCCCGGTGCCGAGATCCGTAAAGCGCGGGCGGTCGGCGATCCTGGCACGGAGATCGGGACGGTCTGCCGCGAGCACCGCCACCAGGCGGCTGATGGCCGTCGCGAGATCGCCGCGACGAACCGGGGCGCCCGGCTGAAACGTGTGATTTTCGAACGGCTCGATGACGCCGGCCTGCGCGACCTGCGAGACCCATGACGCGGCCCAGTGGCCGGCAATGTCGGTCAAGACCACCTGTCGTGTCGGGACGGTCCGCAGCAGCGGCTCGAGGCGAACGCCAATCAACGCCGCCAGGTCGCCGCGCGTCAGCTCGGTCGCTGCGGCAATCGCGCGGAACTCGGCTGGAAGCCTCGCCTCGCGGGCCCGTTCCACCAGGGCGGCAATTCTCGCGGTGAGCGTCGCACCCGGCTCGATCGCCGCCGCCCGGCGATAGGTCGCCTCGGCACCTGCGTAATCCTGGCGCTCTTCGAGCATCTCGCCAATCTGCACGAGCGAGGCCGCGTCACCGGGATCGAGCTCCGCCGCGCGGCGGAAGTGGCCCAGCGCGGCGTCTCCGTTCCCGTCCTGACGCTCCAGCAGAGCGAGCTCCCGGTGGAGGAACGCGCTGTCGGGCGTCGCCTCGACCGCGCGCGCGTACGCGGCGCGCGCCTCCGCGCGACGGCCCGCCGCCGCGGCCGCCCGCGCCGCCGCGATCAGGTCCTGCAGGTTGCGGAACCGCAAGACTTCAACGCGTCCGCGCACGTCGGCGAGCGAGCTGTCGACCGCCAGCGCGGACTCGAAGGCGGTGAGGGCCTCATCGTCGCGTCCAAGCGCGAGCAGCGTTTGTCCCCGTCCGACCAGCGCCGGTACGTACTGCGGCGCCGCGACGAGCGCCGCGTCGAACGCGCCTACGGCGCGCTCGTGCTCGCGGCGTGCGAGTGCCACGTACGCATTGGCGGTCTGCGCGGGGTACAAAGCCGGCGACTGCTTGAGCGCCGATGAAAATTCGCGCTCGGCGTTGTTCAGATCGTCGTTCTGCAGATACCGCCAGCCCAGGTCGATCCGCGCCGCGCCGGGCGTGCGCTCCAGCGCCAGCGGGACGGCCGGGTAGACGAACTCGGCGTACTTCGGCACGGTCGGCAGCGGCGGCGGCGGCGGCACCGTGCGGGTTGCGCAGGCCGCCGTGATCACGAGCAGTCCAGCCGCGAGCGCAAATTTCGCGGCCATGTGGCGCGGACCCTCCGGGTCCGCGTGGCGGGCCGTGAAGGCCCGCCCCACGTACGCGAAATCCGCGCGACGGCTTCGTGAAAACCGCCGTATTGCCAGTCTTGTCTCACACCGCATCGTTCGCCTCTTCCGGTGTCGGAGTGGTCAACCGTTCGATGAAGCGCCGCGGGACATCCGCCTCGATCACGACGCGACCGTTGGTCGCGACGTGGCTGACCACCCGGGCAACCCGGTACAGCCGCACGATCTGCTGGCGGTCGAAGTCCTTCCCGCTGTCGAACGTAATCGTAATCCGTCGCGTGTCCAGCGCAAGGCGTGACGCGACCATCTGCAGCAATTCGCCGACGCCTTCGCCGGTCGTGGCCGACACCAGCGCCGCGGCCGGGTCGGCGTCACGGAGGCGGCGCCGCTCGTCCGGAGTGATCGCGTCCACCTTGTTGTAGACGTCGATGGCGTCCACGTCGCCCGCGCCGACCTCCTCGAGCACGCGTCGAACCGCGGCGACGTGGCGTTGGCGATCGGGGCTGGCCGAGTCGATCACGTGCAGCGCGAGGTCGGATTCCGCGACCTCTTCGAGCGTCGCGCGGAACGCCGCCACCAGCGTGTGCGGGAGACGATCGATGAAGCCGACCGTGTCCGAGATCAGCAGCTCGCGGCGATCCGGCAGCCGCACCTGACGAACGAGCGGATCGAGGGTGACGAACAGTGCGTCGGACGCGACCGCGCGCTCGTTCGTCAGCCGGTTGAAGAGCGTGGTCTTGCCGGCGTTCGTGTAGCCAACCAGCGCCACCGTCGGCACGGACTGCTTCTGACGGCGCTCACGCAGCTGCGATCGGCGCTGGCGCACCTGGTCGATCTCGCGCTGGATCGCCTGGATGCGGACGCGGATCCGGCGTCGGTCCGTCTCGAGCTTCGTTTCACCGGGACCGCGCGTGCCGATGCCGCCGCCAAGGCGCGAGAGCGCGGCGCCGGCACCAACGAGCCGCGGCAGCAGGTACTTGAGCTGCGCCAGCTCCACCTGCCATTTGCCTTCCCGGGTGCGCGCGCGCTTCGCAAAGATGTCGAGGATCAGCTGGGTTCGATCGAGGACCTTCCGCCCGAGCCGTTCCTCGAGCTGGCGCATCTGCGCGGGCGCGAGCTCGTTGTCGAAGACGACGAGATCGACGTCTGCTTCGGCACACGCCGCGGCCAGGCTCGCAACCTTCCCGCTGCCGATGAACGTCGCCGGATCGGGTCTCGGGCGCTCCTGCAGCATGCGGAGGACGACCGACGCGCCCGCCGCGTCCGCGAGGCCGGCGAGCTCCTGCAGGGAGTGCTCGGCCTCGATGCGGCGCGCCGATCCGCTGACCAGGCCAACCAGCGCCGCGCGTTCCACGGTCATGGCGCTTTATCGTACTAGGATTCTTCCACGGCGGGCGGCGGTTCTACAGGAAGATTTCGCTCCACCATGACACGCCGGACGACAATGGCCAGCATCACCAACACCCCCACGCCAACGCCGAACATCGCCCTGATGCTCCGCGCACCGACCAGCCCGCTCATCACTGGGCCGACGGCGATTCCGACGAGCGAAGCGCTCGTGAGAAAGCCGAACGCCGAGCCGTGCACCTCAGGCGGGATCACCGATCCTCCGGCTGTAAACGCTGCCGTCGAACCGATGCCGATGCAGATGCCGATAATCCCGAGCGTCAGCATCAGCAGCCACGCGCTGCTCGACAGGATGAACCCGACGAGCGCGACGGCGGCGACGAGCGCCGCGCCGGCGATGATGACGCGCGGGGTCAGCCGCGCCAGCAGCCGTCCGGCGACCTGGTTCCCGAGCGCGCCGGCCAATGCCAGGACGGAAAACAGGACGCCGGCCAGGATCGTCACCTCCGTCGGCGCGAAGCCGAGCTGGTCCAGGTGCAGCGGCAGGATCGGGCCGAAGAGGCGGTCGACGACCTGGAATCCGAAGATGACGACCATCAGCAGCAGAAAGTTCTCGAGGGCGAGAATGTTGCCGAAGGCGACGCGGCCGCCGGAACTGCCGGGCTCAGCCGAGGCGCGCGAAGGTTCCTTGTACAGGACGGTCATCAGCACGAAGGCCAGCGCATAGACCCCTGCCGATACGAAGAAGGCGTTCCGCAAACCGACGAGCGGCGCGAGGATGCCGCCAAAGACGGGACCGATGGCCGGGCCGACGCGCTGCGCAGTCTGCACCGCGCCGATTGCCTGCGCCATCCGTTCGCGCGGAGCGGATCGCGCCGCCATGGTGATCGTCAGCGCACCGTACCCGCCCACAAATCCCTGCAGGGCGCGAAGCGCAAAGAGGTGCCATGCTTCGGTCGCGTAGGCCATGGCGGACATCACGAGGACGAAGCTGATCAGCGAACGCTGGACCAGAATCTTGTCACCGAAGCGATCGGCGACGCGGCCCCAGAGGGGGGCGCACAGCGCGGCGACTGCCGGGGTGACGCCCGTCGCCAGCCCCGCCCACAGCGCGATGTCCCCGTCGTCGGTGACGCCGAGCTCGCGGATGTAGAGCGGGAGAAAGGGCATCACCAGCGTGAAGCCGATGAAGCCGACGAACGCGGCGGCGGTGACCGCGATCTGATTATGGGACCAGGTCAAGGCAAATCAATGCTCAATGCAAAATGATCAATGACAAAGAATCGATGCATTTGAGCATTGGCTATTGGGCATTGAGCATTGGGCATTGATGTGGAGCGATCAGAACCGGATCTTCGCGGATCCGTCCTTGCCCGGCTGCACATGAATGCTGTCGATGAAGCGGATCAGGTGAGGATGGGTCTGCATCACCAGCGACGTGGTCCGGATGCCGTCGCCGAAGAACCGTACGCCCTTCATCAGCGTGCCCTCGGTCACGCCCGTCGCCGCGAAGATGATGCTGCGACCCGACGCCATGTCCTTCGACCGGTAAATCCGCTTGAAGTCCGTGATCCCCATCGCGCGGCACCGTTCCTCGTGCTCGGGCGTGTCGACGACCAGCCTCGCGTAGATCTCGCCGCCGAGGCAGCGCATGGCTGCCGCCGTCAGCACGCCTTCGGGGGCGCCGCCGATTCCCATAACGGCGTGCACGCCGCTGCCGATGACGGCCGCGGTGATGCCGGCCGAGAGATCGCCGTCGCCGATGAGGCGAATGCGCGCGCCGGTCGAGCGGATCTCGTCGATCAGCTTGTTGTGCCGCGGACGATCCAGGACGATGACCACCAGATCCTCGACGCGACGGCCGAGCGATTGCGCGACGGCGCGCAGGTTGAAGCGCACGGGCGCGTCCAGGTCGACGACGTCGCGTGAGCTCGGCCCGACGATGATCTTCTCCATGTAGAGATCGGGCGCGTGGAGCAGGCCGCCGTGCTCCGACGCGGAGAGCACGGCCAGCGCATTGGGCGCGCCGGTCGCGCAGAGATTCGTGCCCTCCAGGGGATCGACGGCGATGTCGACTTCGGGGTATGTCCGCTCGCTGTGGCCCTTGGCCGCCATGCCGACCTTCTCGCCGATGTACAGCATCGGCGCCTCGTCGCGCTCACCCTCGCCGATGACGACTGTGCCGTTGATGGGCAGCGAATCCATCTCGTGGCGCATCGCTTCGACGGCGACCTGGTCCGACTTGCGGCGGTCCCCCTGGCCCATCGTGTGCGCGCAGGCGATCGCCGCCTGCTCCACGACGCGCAGGAAGTCGAGCGAGAGGCCGGAATCGATCGCCGACCCGTTGTCTGCGTGCTCGCGTGCGCTCTTCGACTTGGCAGAGCTGGTCATGGTCATTGTGCACCCTTATAGGCCGGCAACTCGCAACGCGTCGGCCGGTCGGTCCGGTATCCGAGCAGGTAGTCCGACTGCATGATCTTGTGGATCTCGCGCGTGCCCTCGTAGATCACGGCACCCTTGCAGTTGCGATAGAAGCGGCCGACCGGGTACTCGTCCGAGTACCCGTTCGCCCCGTGGATCTGGACGGCATCACCGGCGGCGCGCTCCGACGCCACGGTGGAGAACCACTTGGCCAGGCCGGTCTCGCGCGTGTTGCGGCGGCCTTCGTTCTTCAGCCAGCCTGACCGCAGCCAGAGCAGCCGTGACGCCTGGTAGTCCGACTCCATCTGCGCGATCATCTCCTTGACGAGCTGATACGAGCCGATCTCGTGGCCGAACGTCTTGCGCTCGAGCGCGTACTTGACGCTCGCGTCGCGGCACGCGCGGATCAGCCCGCTCGCACCGGCCGCCACGGTAAAGCGTCCCTGGTCGAGCGCGAACATCGCGATCTTGAACCCCTCGCCCTCGCGCCCCACCAGGTTCTCCTGCGGGACTTCGACCTCCTCCATCTTGAAGAAGCCCGTATTGCCGGCGAGGATGCCCCACTTCTCGGTCAGCGTCCCGCTCGAAAACCCCTTGAACGCGCGCTCGACGATGAATGCGCTCATCCCGGACGGATCGCGCCGCTTCTTCTTCTCGACATCCGACCAGGCGAACACCAGGAAGTTGTCCGCCACGTCTCCGAGCGAGATCCACATCTTCTCGCCGGTCAGCAGGTAGCGATCGCCCTTCCTGATCGCGACCGACTGGATCCCGCGCGCGTCGCTGCCGGCAGACGGTTCGGTGAGCCCGTACGTGGCAATCTTCTTGCCCTGCGATTGCGGGACCAGGTACCGCTGCTTCTGATCCTCGCTGCCCCACGAGAGCAGGGTCAGGCAGTTGAGTCCCACGTGAACGGACATGATCACCCGCAGCGAGGTGTCCACGTATTCGAGCTCCTCGCTGGCGATCCCCAGCGAGACGTAATCCATTCCGGCCCCGCCATACTCTGCGGGGACCGAGATTCCCATCAGACCGAGCGAGGCCATCTGCGGCAGAATCCCGCGGTCGAACCTGTGCGCACGATCGAGCTCGCGGATACGCGGGGCCACCTCGCGGCCCGCCCATTCGCGGACCGTCCGCTCGAGCAGGAGGTGGTCTTCAGCGAGATCGAGGTTCAGCATGCGGACAAACCTCGGATGCTACGACCGGGAGATCGTCACCGGCGCGCCACGAGCCAGTTGCAGCCGATCGGCGGCGCTGTGGCCGTTCACGGCGATCTCCAGGTGCTCGGTGCTGCCGAACAGCGCGCACACGGCGCCGGGCTCGGCGTCCGAGTAGGTCGCGACGAGCTTGGTCACCGCGTGCGGGCCCGCCATGATTTCCAGCCCTCCGGCCCCGGCAAACCGCTCGAACGCCCGCCGGTCCACGTTGGTCACCAGGTTGCCGAACCGATCCACCCGCAGCACCTCTCCCGCGATCGTCGCTTCGGACACGATGGGCTCGGGCAGGGTGAGCGACTGCCAGGCGGTGAGCGGCCGGCCGAGTCCCGCCAGCTCGATGCCTTTTGCCAGCCACGCCGCAGCCGGCGCAAATCGATCGCGGCCCTCGAACGTGCGGCTGACCGTCGGCCGCGCGTAGCGGCGCTCCGTCAATTCGACGACCCGCTTCGGGTGCGCCTCCTTGAAGACGAGCGTCAGCACGCCGTTGTCCGGGGCGACGAACCGGTATCCGCCCGCCTCGGCGGCCAGCCCGTGCCGCGCCGAGCCCACGCCCGGGTCGACGACGACGAGAAAAATCGTGCCGGCCGGAAAGAACTTGTACGAAGCGGCGAGCTCCAGCGCGCCCGCGACCACGTCGTGCGGCGGAATGTCGTGTGTAATGTCGACGAGGGTCACGTCGGGGCAGAGACTCAGGACCACCCCTTTCATCGCACCCGCGTAGTGGTCGGAGCTGCCAAAGTCGGTGAGCAGGGCGATGACCGGCCGGGCCACGTCCGCGGCCCTACCGTTCCGGGGCGGCCACGGCAGGAGGCGTGTCAGCCGTGTCCGCGGGCTTGCGGAACAGCACTTCGCGAAGATTGGTTTTCAGCAGGAACTGCTCCGTGATCCGAAGCGGCTCGAACATCCGCTGGATATCGCGGTTGAGCACGGGGCGCTGCTTGCCGCGAGCCGCCGCATACGGCCGGTGCTGCAGGTTGGACGGATTGACCACGACGTGTCTGGTATAGGTGGCCGCTGCGCCGACGCCCGGTTCGGCCGTGCTGAAAAAGGCGAGCAGCGCCCCCTCCGGACGAAGCATGCGCACGAGTTGCCGGGCGAGCGGCGCGGCTGCGGCCTTATCCAGATAGTCGAACACGTCCCAGCACAGGATGCCGTCCACCGATCCGGCCTCCTGCGGGAAGCGAACGGCGAAGAAGGCCGGCAGCTCCGCCAGCTTGCTTTCGCGCACGTGGCGGTCGATGTCCTTGAAGACGTCCTCGACGAAGATCTTGCAGCCAAGCTGTTCGCCGAAGAACGTGACGTTGGTCCCCACGACCGGCCCGAGGTCGAGCAGACGCGGCGCAGGACGCGACGACAGGCTGGCGACGAACTTGGCGAGCGCCTTGGTCGGATGGACAGGAGAATCCGCCGCCCCGGCGTCGGCAGCGTCGGAGTCAGGATCCTTGCGGCGGCGGCTGAACAGGTCGGAGAGGGACAAGGGAATTCGCGATGCGTGATTCGTGATTCGTGATTCAGCTTCGTGATTGTAATCACGATTCGCAATCACGAATCACGACTCGGGCGCGCGACGCGCGCCCCCGTCAGCGACCGACGGGCTGGGCCACCTGCTGCGCCGGCTGCTGCTGCGGCATGCTGCCGGCCTGCGACGCCGACTTCTGCTGGCCGGACGCGCCCTTCTTCTGCATGTCGACGGTGCCGCGGAAGTGGGCGCCTTCGGCGATCGCCACGCGCGGCGACACAAGATCGCCATCCACGGAGCCGCCGTCGCGAATGTCCACCTTTTCGCTGGCCGTCACGTTACCGTTGACCTCGCCCAGCACGATCACCGACTTGGCGAACACCGATGCCTTGATCTTGCCGTTGGGACCGATCGTCAGCACGTGGTCTTTCAATTCGATTTTGCCCTCGACGTGCCCTTCGATGGTCAAATCCTCGCTGCCATTCAGTTCGCCTTTGATGACGACGGACTTGCCGATGTTCACCACGTCCCTCTCGATCTGCCGCCGGGCGTCCGGCTGCTGCGCCGCAGGTGAGCTCACCTGCTGACTTGGAGCCGGCGGCGTCGCCGGCGTGGGTGCCGGCTGACCGCTGGCCGGTTTCACCGCTTCATCACGCTTCCACATGTCGTCCTCCGCCTCGCAGGGCCTCTGCTGTGAATGCAATGCAAGAGCCCCGCGCGCGATCCAAAATCTCGGAATAGCGGGCTGCCTGGGGCGGGCGCCCCCTGAGTATATCGGCCGCTGGAAAAACTTGTCTAGTCGTTATACGGCTGAGACTTAGGGGAAGTGCTACGATCGAGGGGATCTGGCGGACCCCTGTGCGACGCATCTATCTCGATCACAACGCCACGACTCCGATGCATCCGGCAGTCATCGACCGGATGACGGCGGCCCTTCGGAATGAGTACGGCAACCCATCGAGCGTTCATCATTTCGGGCAACGGGCCAAGGCGGCCCTCGACGAAGCCCGAACGGCGGTCGCCGGCCTCATTGGTGCCGAACCGGCTGAGGTGGTGTTCACAAGCGGTGGGACAGAAGGTGACAACTTCGCTATTAGAGGTGTGGCCGAGGCGCTCGAGTCAGCCGGGAGGCGTCACCTGATTGCGAGCGCAATCGAGCACGAGGCGGTCCTGAACACGCTGAAGGCCCTTGCGCGCAGGGGCTGGCGGACCACCCTGCTGCCAGTCGATCAGAGCGGCGTCGTATCGCCAGTCGCCCTGCGCGACACGCTGGCCGACGACACGGCCCTGGTGTCCGTGATGCACGCAAACAATGAGATCGGCACGATGCAGCCGATCGCGGATCTGGCCCGCCTGGCCCGGGAGCGTGGCGCCCTGTTCCACACGGATGCGGTCCAGACCGCCGGGAAGGTGCCCGTGGACGTCAGGACGCTCGGCGTCGATCTCCTGACGATCTCGGCCCACAAGTTCTATGGGCCGAAGGGGGTGGGCGCCATCTGGATCCGCCGTGGGCTTCGTCTGCTGCCGATTCTGACGGGGGGGAAACACGAGCGGAGCCGGCGGGCAGGGACCGAGAACGTCGCCGGTATCGTCGGGATGGGCGTGGCGGCGCAGGAAGCACGCGCGAAGATGGCCGAGGACGCGGTGCGCGTCGCGGAACTGCGCGACCGGCTCGAGGGCGGCATTCTGCAGGCGGTCGGCGGGACTGCAGTCAACGGGGCGCGGCAGTCGCGTGTGCCCAACACGACGAACATCAGCGTCGACCGCGTCGAAGCCGAGTCACTGCTGATTGCGCTCGATCTGGCGGGCATCGCCGTCTCGACCGGCTCGGCCTGCTCGTCCGGGACGCTCGAACCGTCGCACGTGCTCAAGGCGATGGGTTTCCCGGCCCACCGAACGCAGAACTCGATCCGCTTCAGCCTGGGCGCGGCCACCACCGAGGCCGACATTGATCACGTCATCGGGGTGTTACCGGAGATTGTCGAGAAGTTGCGCAGCCTGACGCGCACGCCGGCGCGCGCGTGAGAGACAAGAGACGAGCCACGGAGGCACGGAGACACGGAGAAAATTTGAAACTTCCGTGCCGCCGTGTCTCCGTGGCCCGTGGATGCGAAGGTCCATGCGAATAGTGGTGGCCATGTCGGGAGGCGTCGACTCGTCGGTCGCCGCGGCCCTGCTCGCCGAGCAGGGTCATGAAGTGATTGGCCTGTCGATGCAGCTTTACGATCGGCGGGGAGACCAGGCGTTCGGCAGCTGTTGCACGTTGGACGATCTTCACGACGCGCGGCGTGTGGCCAGCACCGTCGGCTTCCCGCACTACATCGTCAACTTCGAGCAGCAGTTCCAGGAGACGGTCATCTCCAACTTCGTGCGCGAGTATGCGGCCGGGCGGACGCCGCTCCCCTGCGCGCACTGCAACAGCGACGTGAAGTTTTCCACCCTGCTGGATCGCGCGCGAGGCCTCGGCGCGGAGCATGTCGCGACCGGGCACTATGCGCGGGTCGCGCCGTCGCCGGGGGGACGCTGGCGGCTGATGCGCAGTGCGGATACCGGCAAGGACCAGTCGTACTTCCTCTTTTCGCTGACGCAGGATCAGCTGGCTCGAGCGGTGTTTCCCGTCGGGACGCTGACCAAGCCGGAGGTGCGCGACCAGGCGCGCCGGCTGGGGCTGACAATCGCCGACAAGCCGGACAGCCAGGAAATTTGCTTCGTGCCCGATGGCGACTACGCCGCCTTCGTGGCGGGCAAGGACGCGCGGGTCGTGCGCGCCGGGGCCATCGTCGACGAGCGCGGCCGGAGGATCGGGGAGCACGGAGGCATCCACCGTTTCACCATCGGCCAGCGCAGGGGGCTGGGCGTGTCCGCTGCAGCGCCTCTATACGTGCTGAAGATCGACGCCGACAGCGGGACGGTCACCGTCGGGCCGCGCGGATCCCTGGAGGCGACGACGCTCACCGCGTCGGGCGTCAACTGGATAGCCATCGATGCCCCCGGCGCATGGCTGCGTGTGTCTGCACAGATTCGCCATCGCCACCGCCCGGCGCCAGGACGCGTCCGGGCGCTTGCCGCAGATCGCGCGGAGCTCGTGTTCGACACGCCGCAGCCCGCGATCACGCCCGGCCAGGCCGTCGTCTTCTACAACGGAGACGAGGTCGTCGGCGGGGGATGGATCGATTAGAACACGTAGATTGGCAAGGGGTTCGCGCGGCTCACGTATGCGGCGCCGTGGACATGCGCGGCAAGGTCGGCCATCATCGCGCGTTGCTCGGCCGGCCAGCGGTATGGGGCGCTGACTGCCGGAATCTCCAGCAACGGCGAATAGAACTTTTCCAGGATTCGATTCTCGCGCCACGCTGTGAGCGTGTCGCCAAGGTCTACGGCGTCGTTCCGCTCCGCGACATGCCACAAGGCTTCCGTGAGGTAGTGATCCTCGCGGGCGAACCGGCCACTGTTCTTCGGCACGCCGTTCTGCCACGCCTGCGCACGGGCGCGCGCAAGACGCTGCAGCGCGGCCGCATCGTAACCTGACCGGAACACACCAATCTCGGGGTCGTGAATCTCGTGGCCGACATGCACCGCCTGCAGGAAGGCGGCGAAGACCACGAGCACGCCCGCGCTGTACGCCCCGACGTGCCACGCGGCATGGCGATCGAGACTGATGACGGAACGCGGTGGCGGATCGACGGCGAGCGCGACGACCAGGCCGAATGAGACCGCCGCGAGGTCCAGTGCGACGTCATGCAGTTCGCCCACGCGGCTGGCGATGAACCACTGCAGCGTCTCGTCGAGGAGGCCCGCCAGAAGACCGCCAAGCAGCGGGAACGCGAGCCGTCTGGCGTCAGAGTATGCTCGGCTTGCGCGGTAGAACAGAAAGGCCAATGCCCCGTATTCGAGGAAATGGAAAGCCTCTACCGCATCAACCTCGGCGTTGCCCGTGCGAAAGGTCGCGAAATACGCGGCAGCTCCGGCCAGCGCCAGGAGCAGCGTCCCATACCTGCGAACGCGATGCTCGCGGATACGGGCAGCGACCACGCCTACGGCAGCGGTCACTGCCGTCACGACCAACCCGCCGACGACGAAACCGTACTGCCCGGGGAACGCTCTCCGGATCGCCGCGGTCATGTCGCCGACGTAAGCGGCGGACACGATCACGATCGCGGACGCGATGACGGAGAAGAGGCGCGCGCGCCTCATCCCCGTTCGGCGGCCAGCCGCTTCAACAGCTGGATTTGGCCGGCGTGGTAGAGATCGTGCGCGGCGACGCCGGAGAGCAGCGCAAAATTGCTGACCGAGCTGCCGCGCGGCGTAACGGCCAGGTCGCGGGCCGACAGGCCGGCCACCGCCTCACGCAGCGCGCGGTGCATCTCTGCCAGCAGCGTGACGTCGGCTTTGAGCGCGGCAGCGCTCATTTCCTGCGGACGCGGGATCCAGTTCGAGCCCTTGAGCGGAAACGAGCCGCGCGCGCCGCCAGTCAGCCGGCGCAGCCCGATGTATTTCCAGTACGCGGCGTGGACGATCAGCTCCCAGATGTTGTGGCGCGAAGGCCCGGGGCGCCATGCCGCCTCCCGCGGGGTCAGACCCCGAATGGAGCCACGCAGGTTGGTCCCGTGCCACGACTTCTTGTCGTAGGCGGCATCGATGATTGAAAGGAGTTGTGCAATCTCTGCGTCCGGCACGCGGGGATGCTAACGCATTTCTTACCCCGACGGACCACGCCTCCGTCCCTCGACTGACGCCGGGGACGCCCGGAGCAGCGTCAAGGGGCGTGGCGCGTGCGTGTGAAAGGCGCGTCGCGGTGTGGTGGGTGCTAATGCGCCGAGGCTTCGGCGGCGCGCGTGGCGGCTTCGGTTGATTCCACCGCGTCGGGCAGTCCCTCGAGATAGCGCTCCGCGTCAATCGCGGCCATGCATCCGCTGCCGGCGGCGGTGACCGCCTGGCGATAAATGTGGTCCTGCACGTCGCCGGCGGCGAACACGCCGGGAATGTTCGTCCTCGTACCGCCATGCGTCCGAATGTAGCCCGCCTCGTCGAGCTCGAGCTGTCCCCTGAACAGGCCGGTGTTCGGCGTGTGGCCGATCGCGATGAACACACCGTCGAGCGGCAGCTCGTGCTGCGCGCCGGTCTTCAGGTTGCGCACGATGACGGCGGTGACCTCGCCGTGATCGACGTCGAGGACGTCGACGACTTCCGAGTCCCAGATGAACTCGATCTTGGGATTGGCGAACGCCTTGTCCTGCATGATCTTGGACGCGCGCAGCGAGTCGCGGCGGTGGATGACGGTCACCGTCGAGGCGAACTTCGTCAGGTAGAGCGCTTCCTCCATGGCGGAATCGCCGCCGCCGATGACGGCAATCGGCTTCCCTCTGAAGAAGTAACCGTCACAGGTGGCGCACGTCGAGACGCCGTGGCCCGAAAGCTTACGGTCGGACCCGATCTCGAGCCACCGCGCCGACGCGCCCGTGGCCACGATCAGCGCTTCTGCCGTGAACGCCTGACCGTCGCCCAGTAAAACGGTGAACGGCCGCGACTTCAGGTCCACGCTGGCGACGTTGCCCTGCATGACCTGCGTCCCGAACCGCTCCGCCTGGACGCGCATCTCGGTCATCAGGTCGGGTCCCATGATCCCGTCCCGGAACCCCGGCCAGTTCTCCACCAGCGTCGTCAGCATGAGCTGACCACCAGCCTCGACCCCCTCGATGAGCAGCGGGTTGAGGTTCGCGCGCGCGGAGTAGAGCGCTGCCGTCAGGCCGGCGGGTCCCGACCCGATGATGATGACCTTCCGGTTCGGCGTGGTCATGCGGCGGCCTACGCGATGTGGCGGTCGAGGAGCCTGGCGATGTCTTCCTTCGCGGCCAGGCCGACGAGCGTTTCCGCCAACTGCCCGTCCTTGAACAGCAGCAGCGTCGGAATGCCGCGGATCATGAAGCGTCCCGGCACGTTGGGATTCTCGTCCACGTTCAGCTTGCCAACCGTCGCTTTGCCGTCGTAGTCGGTGGCGAGCGAGTCCACGGTGGGCGCAAGACGGCGGCACGGACCACACCATTCCGCCCAGAAATCAACCAGGACGACACCCGTCTTGATGTCCTCGTCGAAGCTGCTGTCGGTGAACGTCTTCACTTTGTCGGATGCCATTCGCCCTTCTCCGTTCATGCGGACCTTCCCGCCTCCGCTCTCCATGGTTACCCGGCGGCCCGCTCGTAGACTTTCACATATTCTCGCGCTGACGCCTCCCAGGAGAAATCCTCCTGCATTCCCGCGACCTGCATACGTCGCCAGAGGTCCCTGTTCGGATAGATGCTCAAGGCCCACCGCAGGGTTCCAAGCAGCGCCTGCGGCGAGTATTCCACGAAGCTGAACCCGGTGCCTTCGCCGGTGACCGGGTCGAGATTTCGCACCGTGTCGGCCAGCCCCCCCGTCGCCCGTACCAGCGGCAGCGTCCCGTAGCGCAGGCTGTACATCTGGTTCAACCCGCACGGCTCGAACCGGGACGGCATCAGGAACAGGTCAGCGCCGCCTTCAATCAGATGCGCCAGGCCTTCGTCGAACCCAATCTGCGCGCTGAGGCGGTCGGGATACCGGGCAGACAATCCCAGCCACAGATCCTCGTACCGCCGCTCGCCCGTTCCAAGCAGGACAAAAGTGGCGTCGAGCATGGGCAGATCATCCGCCAGCGCGGCCAGCAGGTCGAACCCCTTCTGGTCGACCATGCGGGAAATCATCCCGATGAGCGGCCGCGCGCGAACCGGCTCGGTGAGAGGCAGCCCGAACGCCTCCAGCACGGCGCGCCTCGCTTCACTCTTCCCCTCCAGATTGGACGCGTCGTAAGGGACGGGAAGGTTCGGGTCTCGCGCCGGATCCCACTGATCGTAGTCGATTCCGTTCAGGATCCCCACGAGGTCCCTGCCCCTGTACCGGAGGATGCCGTCGAACCCGAAGCCGTACTCGGGTGTCTGGACTTCGCGGGCATAGGTGGGGCTGACGGTCGTGATGGTGCGGCTGAACGTGATCCCGCCCTTGAGGTAGCTGATGCGGCCCCAGAACTCCAGGGCATCGACGTTCAGCAGTTCCCAGCCGAGTCCCAGCCACGGGAGCCAGCTCGCATCGACGATTCCTTGGTACGCCAGGTTGTGGATGGTGAAGATGGGCGGCAGGGTCCCCAGCCATTTGTGACCGGCGAACGCCGTGCGGAGCAGCACCGGAACGAGTCCGGCCTGCCAGTCATGGGCATGAACCACGTCGTACCGCGGCTCGGTGGCCGCCCATTCCAGAGCGGCGCGCGACAGGAAAGCAAAGCGCTCCGCGTTGTCCGCAAAGTCGTGACCGCCGGTCCCATACAGATAGTCGCGGTCGAAGTAGCCGGCGTGTCCCACGAACACGGTGCGGACGTCATCTGTTGTCGTTGCAAAGACATCGGCCTCGGTGACCTGGCGTCCGAGCGGCACGATCACCCGCCGGATCGGTTCCCCCGCGGTGATGCCCCGGTACCTCGGGATGACGACGTCGACCTCGTGCCCGAGGCGCGCGAGCGCGCGTGGCAGCGCGCCGAGCACGTCTGCCAGACCACCGGTCTTGGCGAACGGCACCGCCTCGGATGCCACCATGAGGATACGCATGAGAACTCTGTAGGCTCGGGCTTGAGCCCCGAGGCCCATGTTGTGCCACGTTATGGCAAACTGTCCGATATCGGCAACTTGTGTATGATCGCGCGGTGGCCGATCACGCCGCCCGTCCGCCGCGCCCGAGCCGGACCGATACGCGCGAGGCGGCCGAGCTCCGCGCGATCAAGGATCGTCAGCCGGAGCTCGGCGATGCGGTCGACATGCACCTCGAGCTGCTCGAGCTGCATCGCCGCATCCAGGGACGGGTTCCGCTCCCGTGGTTCGAGCTGAACGCCGAGGTGCTGGCGAAGCACCAGGCGCAGGGCCAGCCGCTCCTCCGCTTCGAGGACATCCCGCTCGAGCTCACGGACCTTCGCTTGATGGTGCGCCAGACCGCCGACGTGCTGCGCCGGCACGGAGCGCTCGAAGAATCCGATTTTCAGAAGGTGCAGACGCTCGGCCGCGACATGACGCTGCTGACCGTGGCGGGCCAGTGGTATCGCACGCGGGCCGAACGCCCGGTCAACACCCCGGCCGCGATCAGTGTGGGTGCGCCGACGCAGGAGTCGACGAGCGGGGAGTCCGGCATCCTGGACCAGGTCCTGACGCTCGCGATGCGCCCCTTCCTGTCGCGCTGCGCCGAGGTGCTTCAGCAGCGCGCCGACCTCTCCACCTGGACGCATTCGCACTGCGCGCTTTGCGGCGGCGAACCGGACTTTGCGGTGATTACGCCCGCGGCCGAGCGCCACTTGATCTGCAGCCGCTGCACGCTGCGGTGGAGGTTCGAGCCGCTCACCTGCCCGCACTGCCGCAACACCGATCGCGGGCGGATCACGTCGTTCGCCACGCCAGACGGGCGGTACCGGGTTTACGCGTGTGACGTCTGTCGCCGCTACCTGAAGGCCTACGACGCGCGCCGCGCCACGCGTCCGGTCATGCCGATGGTAGACACCGTGGCCACACTGCCGCTCGACGCCGCTGCGATCCAGCGGGGATACTCCGGATAAACGAAAAAGGCCGACCTGCCGCCTTCGCGCTCTGCTTCGGCGAGCCTCGCCGAAGCGGAGCGGAGGCGGGGAGGTCGGCCTCTACATTCCCATGAGTGGAAGTGGTTAGTCGGACACGCCAGTGGTGGCGGCTTCGACCTGCGTTCCGAGGATGTCCTGCGTTTTGCTCGACAGCCAGTTGAACAGGTGGCGGGTCTCCCAGAAACGGCCGGCGTTCGATTTCGCGCCGAGCACGACGACGGCGATTTGCGGACCGCCCTGCGGGAGGCGCAGCAGCGTCGCGAGGCAGTAGCCCGCGTTTCTGATGAAGCCGGTCTTGCCGCCGAGCACGTCCACGTCGCCGTTGCGCACGAGTTGGTTGGTGCTGTGCACGGTGACCGACGTGCGTCCGACCGACGCCGTGTACTCGGCCTTGCGCATGACGCTCGCGATCCGCTCGTCCTTCGACACGTAGGAGATCAGACGGGCCATGTCGTATGCGGACGACACGTTCGCCGCGAGCAGCCCTGACGGGTCCTCGTAGTAGGTATGATCCAGCGCGAGCTCATCCGCCTTCTCGTTCATGCGAGTGATGAAGCCGTCCGAACCGTGTGGCGAGACGCGTGCGAGCGTTCGGGCCGCCGCGTTATCCGACGCGATGAGCAGAAGATGGAGCAGGTCACCGGTCGTGACCTTGTAGCCGGCGCGAAGATAGGTCGTTGACGCCCGCGTCACGTCTGGACGCGTGATGACAACTGCCTGCGAAAGATCCGGATTGTTCTCCAGGAAAACAGCCGCGGTCATCACCTTGGTGATGCTCGCGATCGACCGCGTGTTCTGAGAGTTGGACTCCCAAAGAACCTCGCCCGTTTCCGGGTTGTAGACAATCGCGGCCTCGGCGCGAACGTCCGGGACGAGAGCGCCGGCCTCGTCGAGCTTGAACTGCGGCTGCTGGGCTTCCCTGAGCTGCCTGGCCGCAGACGCCGCGCGCGCACGCGCGACCTTGGCCCGGCGTGCCCGCGCCGCCGGGGCCGAGTACGCCCGCTTCGTCGTCGGCGCTTTTTTCAGTGTCAGCTTTTTCGCCGGGGACGTGCCTGTCGATCCTGTCGATTGGGCGGACGCCCACGACACCGGCAGGCCAAACGCAGCCATTACCGTCATCAGACAGATCAGTCGACCGATCCTGAATGGCCGGGCTGGGGTCACAGGCAAACCTTTGAAAGACAGAGTGTTACAGGTAGTGTCGGCATTGTAGCAAAGAAACTGTAGGGCGCAAGGGGTTTTGACAGAACCGGTGCAATATATACCCTTGACGTATCCATTTACGTCACCTCAGCCGACCTCGGTGCTCAGCCGTTCCAAGAAGGATGCCAGCCGAGGTGAAAGAGCAGATGCGACTTGAACCCGTGAACCTTTCGGAAGCCGAGTTCGCCACGCTCCGCCAGACCATCGCCTCCCGCGGAACGACCCGAATGGTCCTCCTTCCTGTGACGTTAATGGGCTGGTCTGCGCTAAGTCTTCTATTGCTCGTGTTTAGCGAGCTCCCGGTCGCCTCCCTGATGACCCTGGGCGTGCTCGTTGCCGGTTTCGAGGCCATCCATGCCCTCCACGTCGGGGTGGAGCGGATAGGCAGATACCTGCAGGTCTTTTACGAAACGGGCACCGACACGCCGCGCTGGGAAACGACGGCGATGGCCGTCGGGCCGTCACTCCCCGGTGGGGGAATCGACCCCCTCTTCTCAGTCGTCTTCATCTGCGCCGCGGTCCTGAACGTCGTACCGGCCCTCCTCCCCCAGCCGACGACGCTCGAGTTGAGCGTTGTGGGGGTGCTCCACGCGGCGTTCGTCTTCCGCGTCATCCGCGCACGCGGCGCCGCCGCCCGCCAGCGCGCCGTGGAACTGGAGAGCTTCAAGGCGGTTCGGACGCAACTCCCCTCCCCCGACTCGCAACGCCCAAAAGCCCTCTGAGGGCCAACTAAAAGTCAGCTCCTACAAGTACATTTACGAAACGGCAGCCGTCCTCGAACACAACACGCGGACCGGCCGAAGCCGGCCTTGAGAGCTGGAAGCCGGGAGTTGGGAGTTGGGAGGTAATCGTAGCGAAGCTCCGCCTCAAACAGACGAGTGGATCGGCGGATCTTCGCTACTAGAAACTTGCTTCATCTGTCACGACTCAGGCCTTCGGAGGCTTCTAGTTAGGGGTGCGTCAGCGCAATGGCGAGGAGGACGGCCCGCTGTGTCCCCTGCCATGAATCCGTGGTATCGAATGTTTCTTCGAGCGCGTGGGCACCCGCGCCGCGGCCGCCGCCGTCTATCGTGATCGCCGGAATTCCGAGGCTCATGGCGATATTGGAGTCGGTTGAGCCTTCGTCCAGCCGGGAGGTCAGGCCCAGCGCGCGGCTCACCGAAACTGCGGAAACAACGATGGGTGAATTCTCATCCGTCCGGCCGGCCGGCCGGTCACCAACCAGCCGCTTGTCGACCGTGACCCGGCCGCTGTCGTTCCACCGCTGGTTTTCAGCCGCGACCGCCTCGTCGACCGCCCTGTGAAAGAGGACATCGACGGCCTGCAGCGCGGCAGGATCGGCCGACCTCATGTCCACCTCCATCCAGGCCTCGAATGCAATGGCGTTCACCGACGTGCCGCCTCCAACCCGGCCGACATTGAACGTCGTCTTCGGATTGGTCGGCACCTGGAGGTCGGCCATCCCGGCGATCGCGCGTCCCAGCGCGTGAACCGGGTTCGCAATTCCGAAAGCGCCGTAGCTGTGGCCGCCCGGCCCTTTGAAGGTCACCCGGTAGCGATGGCTGCCGACGGCGATGTGCGAAATTCCGAGGCCCGTCCCGTCCACGGAGACGAAGCGGTCAATCTGACCTTTCAGCGTCTCGTTGAACAGGGCCTTCACGCCTCGCAGGTCGCCGAGTCCTTCCTCCCCTACGGTGCCTACAAATGTAATCGTCCCCGGCGTGGTCACGCCGGCCCTGTCCAGCGCGCGCACCACCGCGAGCAGCACAGCCAGGCCGCGACAGTCGTCGCCGATGCCGGGGCCCTTCAGGATGTTTCCCTCGCGCGTGACCCTGACATCAGTGTCGTCGGGAAAGACAGTGTCGAGATGCGCTGAGAACACAAGGTGCGGCCGGGCCGCGCGGCCGCTCCGCTCGCCGAGCACGTTGCCCTCGCGGTCGAGGCGCACGTTCGTCAATCCCACCGCGCGAAACGCGTCCGCGTATGCGTTCGCGCGCTCCGCCTCCTTGAACGGCGGCGCTGCAATTTCGCAGAGACGAACCTGATCGTCGATGGTGCGGGCCTCGTCGGTACGCACAAAGTCAACGGCTGCCCGGACGGCGGCGTCCTGCATCAGGCGGCCGCCGATGTCCGGACCTTCCTGCGCCGCACTATGCGAGGCGGAGAGAACAAGCGTCGACACCATCAGAACAACGGCGCGCATGGGATCCTCCGCCGGAACTCTAACATCGCGACCCGCCTCCGCGCGTGCGCTTCGGCGCGACGAGACTCCAACTGATTGAAGCCGATCCAACTGTTGCTGGACCAACACGAATCCGTGATCCAGTGATGCGCCAGACGTGGCCTCGCCGCACCCGGAACCGGCTCCAGTTTCTGAACATTCTGTCGATTCTCTCGGAGAGTCGGTTTTCGGTTACCCGCTCGCTTAATGCGAGCTCAGCGGTACGAGGTTTGCTATGCCCCAGCTCGGAGGATCGGTCATGAGTCTCGTGCGACTCCTTGGCTTTCGGACACTCACTTGCGGCTGCGTGATTGGCCGTTACCGTGAGCTCGCGACGAGCCGTGAGCTGACCTACGTTGAAGAGAAGGGTACGACCTGCGAGACGCACGGCCACAGGCGCAATCATACGATCGGCGCTGATCGACTCGGCGGCGCTCCAACCCCGTTTGTCACCGCCAAAGCTTCGTAAGGAGAGCTCGGACTACGGTCTTCCGTCTTCCCGTAAGCACTCGCTCCTTCCCCCAGAGCCGCCGAGGAACAGAGCAAAGAACCTCGGCGTCTCCGCACCTTCGCGCTTCTGTGTGAAACCTCCTCCGCGCTCTCTGCCTCCTCTTGCCGATTGCGCATCGAACCCGTTGAATCGATGCACTCAGCACATGTATGCTGGGCCATGGACCTGCGCCAGCTCGAAATTATTCGCGCCATCGCAGACAGCGGTTCCTTTACAGCCGCCGGCGAGAAGCTCCATGTCTCGCAGTCCGCCGTCAGCCGCCAGATTCTGCTGCTCGAGGAAGAGCTCGGCGAGCCGGTGTTTCACCGCATTGGTCGCCGCATACGGATTACCCCGGCGGGCGAGTCGCTGCTTCAGCTCAGCAACCGCGTTTTCCAGGACCTGCAGGAAACCGTTTCGGCGATCAGCGACAAGCAGGAGTCGTTGCGGGGCACGATGCGGCTCGTGGGCGGGATGACCGTCTGTCTTTACGTCTTCCCTGCACTCCTGGCCGAAGTGCGGCGCGAGCACCCGAACCTCGATCTGAAGATCAGCGTGGGCAGCGCGGAACGGTCGATCGCGATGCTCCGGTCGGGCGCCGGCGATCTCGGGCTGATTACCCTGCCAGTGGAGGCCAGTGACCTTGTTTCGGTGCCGGTCCTGCGCGAGGAGCTTCTCCTCATCACCTATCCGACGCACCCTCTCGCCCGGAAGCGCCAGGTGACGCCGCCCGACCTGAATCGCCAGCCCTTCATTCTCTTCGAGACCGGGTCCATCACCAGGCGCATCGTCGGCGAGTTCTTCATGCGCGAACACATCGAGGCGGAGATCGTCATGGAGACCGAGAACGTCGAGATCATCAAGGCGATGGTCCGCCACGGCCTCGGGATCAGCATCATCCCGTGGCAGGCGGCGGCCGACGACGTGCGGACGAAGCAGCTGTTCTGCACACGGATCGCGGGCCAGTCGCTGCACCGGGAAACGGGGTGGCTCTACCCCAAAATGAGCCGTCTGCCCCGGACGGTGATGGAAGTCATCCGGGTGTTCGACCAGGTGCGCCCGACGCTCGAGGCCGCGGCGCGGCCGCCCTACGCGGGTTGATGAGCGTCCGGGATGGACGCTATCGGAACATTCTATTTTTGTGGAAGGGCCGGGGAGATAGAATCGGAGACCATGGACAACGCACCCCGTTTGACCGGAGGCGTCGATCGCGTCATCCACGTCCCGCTCAGCGAGGCGGACTGGCAGGCATTCATCGCCGCCACGCCGCAGCCCGTGAACTGGCTCAAAGAGCGAATCCAGGAAGCGATTGTAAAGAGCCAGAAGCCGGTCGCGACCGGCCGGGATTCGTAGTTTCGTAGAGGCTGACCTTCCCGCCTCGCTGCGCTACGGCGAGGCACGCCGAAGCGCCAGGCGCGAAGGCGGCAGGCCGGCCGAGGCCGGTCGTTAGACCGGCCTCTACGATCTACTGCGCCGGTGGCGGGGGTGGACGCAGCGAGTACGACGTCCTCGACCAGACGTTCAGGCCGTCGCGCCTGGTCTTCACCTCGATCCGCCGCGTGCGCTTGAGCGGATCCGGGTTCGAGGAGTAGTAGCCGAGCACGTAGTAGTCGCTCGTCTCCGCGTCAATCCGCTTCAACGCCTTGTCGAAGTCGTTCTGGTTGACCACGGCGATGCCGCCGGTCTGTTCGGCGAGCACGCGCAGGCTGTCCTGCGTCTCGCGCACGTAGTTCTGCCACTCTTGCGTCTCGAGCTGTTCGGAGATATCCGGACCCGCAACCAGCCCGCGTGGATCGATCGTGTAAAACGTCGCGTTGGCGCGATTGGCGGCGCGCGTCAGCTCGGCCAGTTCGCGCACGAGATCGGCCTCGGCGAACTGCGTGCCCTGTTGTTGGGTCCGCAGGAACGGATCGTTCTGAAAGTCCGTGTTCTCCATGCCGAAGTTCGACGCCTGGTACTTGAGCCGCGACGTCTCGAACGGGTTGAAATCGTAGCCGCTGCTGATATAAAGGACGGCCTTCCGCCGGTTCTGCAGCTTCTCGAGGTTCTTCATCAAGTCGTACGCGGTTGAGAACGCTACGTGCGCGCGATACCGGAGCTCGGTCGGCCCCTGCGCGCCCTGCATGCCTTTGATGATGTCCTCGGGCTTGAGGCCGCCGCCGGTGACGCGGTTGATCGCCGACTCGAGCACCTGCCGGTCGTAGGTCAGCTGCTGCGAAATGGACGAGGTGCCGGTGGTCACGATCCCGAACATGTCGCCTTCGTGGATCAGGTTGCGCAGCATGCGCTTCATGAGATCGCGGGTGCGCGGCGTCTGCTGGAAGTCGAGATGCAGATCGTCGATGAACAGGAGGAACACGCGGCCGGCAGCGTCGTTGGTCGGCCGGCTCGGCGGCAGGATGATGCCTTCCTGCGCCGGCGGCGGCGGCGGCGCCTGCACATTGAAGACGCGTCCGCCATGCGTCAGCACGAGCGACACGATCTCCTGCTTGACGCCGTCCTCGAAGACC
>DATDHP010000369.1:0-1630 GCA_036521515.1 Vicinamibacterales bacterium | reverse complement strand
GGATGGCGCCTTCGAGCGGTGAGGTCCGCTCGGACGGTGGTTCCTCGGAGAGCTCGACCGGCGCCGGCTGTCGGCTGACGCGCCGCACCTCGTCGCGGATCCGGTTGATCACCGACTGCCGCAGATACGCCTGCATGGCGCCCACGTGCCGCGGCTCGAACCGGTCCAGCCGCCGCAGGACGTGCAGAACCGTTTCCTGAACCAGATCGCCCGTGTCGAGCGAGCCGCGGGCGGCCAGCGGCAGCCGGCCGTGCGCCCATCGCCGGAGCGACGGGAGGCAGCGCTCGAGGAGCGCCTCGACGGCGAGACGGTCGCCCTCGCGGGCGCGGATGACCAATTCGATTGTGGGCTCGTCGCTGATCAGCGACTCGCGGCGCTCGGCGCCAGGGGTCTTGGGTGGCGGGACGTCCCTGCCGGGTCCTGAGGTCATGGCGAGCGGACTGGCCGGAATCATATATCTGCTCCCCTTTGCTGTGTATCAACGCTCGAGGAGGGCGATCCGAACAGGCCGGCCCAAAAATTAAAGGTGGGGTCAGACCCGGGTGGGGCCACACTCCGGTGTGGGGTCAGACCCTCGGGTTAGCCTTGTGCGAAGCTCTTCGGTATTCGGCAGAACGGCACGGGCAGACCAATTCGGTCGTACGCCCGAGCCAGGTCTCCCAAGCGCGCACTCGCAAGCCGCCGTCCAGTCGACGCGCTCCAGCCTCCCAGCTGGCGATATGCTGGCGTCCATCGATGCTGGGCGAACGGATCTCGCACTACCTGGTGACGGGGAAGCTGGGTGTCGGGGGCATGGGCGTGGTGTACGAAGCAGAGGACACGCGCCTGTCGAGACCCGTTGCGCTGAAGTTCCTTCCAGAGGAAATGGCGGACGATCCCGACATGGCGCGGCGCTTCCAGCGCGAAGCCGAGACCGTCGCGCTCCTCAACCACCCGCACATCTGCACCATCTACGACGTGGGCGAGCACGAGGGGCGCCGGTTCATCGCGATGGAGCGGTGCGAGGGCGTGAACCTCAAGGCCTACATGGTGCGGGCGGCAATGGGGACAAGGGAGATCGTCGACATCGCGCTTCAGATCACCAGCGCGCTGGAGGCGGCGCACGCCAAGGGGGTCGTCCACCGCGACATCAAGCCGGGCAACATCGTCGTCAGCAACGCCGGCCAGGTGAAGGTGCTCGACTTCGGCCTCGCGCGACGCTTTCGCGTCGCTGAAACGGACGGGCTCGGGCTGGAGGGCTCGACGATCCTGGGGCGGCCGCTCGGGACAGCCAACTACATGGCGCCCGAGCGGATCCTGCAGATGCCACTCGACCCGCGCAGCGATCTGTTTTCGATGGGCGTGGTGATCTACGAGATGGCGACGGGGAGGCTGCCCTTTGCGGGAGCGACCCCGTCGGAAACGGTTGCCAATGTCCTGGACCGCGATCCCATTCCGGTGCGGAGCCTCGATCCGAGCCGGCCTCCCGCGCTCGACGCGATGGTGCAACGCTTACTCGCGAAGGGCGCCGATGAACGCTACCAGTCGGCGGCCGAGTTGCGCCAGGCACTGAAGAAGCTGACGGACAAGATTCCGTGGCGCCGCCTGTTCGGTCGTTAGGTTCCTTCAGATCGTCGCGCGTTGGCGGCCA
>DATDHP010000368.1:0-9303 GCA_036521515.1 Vicinamibacterales bacterium | reverse complement strand
ATGAAGCGCGCGAGCGAGGAGCTGCAGCGGGCATCGCACGCGATGGCCGAGCAGCTCTACAAGCAGCAGGCCTCAAGCCCCGGGGCCCGGAGCACAGAACAGGACGTCAGAGACGGCGAAGTCGTCGACGCGTAGAACAAGGCGGACCTGAAGGTCCGCCTCTGCGAATCCAATAAACCGCTTTCGTAGAGGCGGGTCTTCAGACCCGCCTTGAAGGAGAACAGACAATGACGATCGCACGGTTTTATCTGAAGGACGAGAACGTGATGCAGCGCGGCAACTGGATTCCTCCCGTTGACATCTACGAGACAGACGCCCACGACTTCGTTGTGAAGGCCGAACTGCCCGACATGACCCGCGAGGACATCGAGGTTACCGTCGAGCACGATACCCTCCACATCCGCGGGACGAAGAAGCTGCCCGAGGGGATCAAGGACGAGCAGATCCGCCGCATCGAGCGGAGCTACGGCGCGTTCACCCGGTCGTTCACGCTGCCTGCCACCGTGGATTCGACCAAGGTCAGCGCCGAGTACAAGAACGGCGTCCTGACGGTGAAGCTCCCGTATCGCGAGGAAGCCAAGCCGCGGACGATCAACGTGGAAGTCGCTGCCTGACGGCTTCGCCTGGTTTCGGGCTTCGGGCTCCGGCCCGGAGCCCGGAGTCCGTAGCCCGGAGTCCGGAGCCGTGCTAGTCTGAACGTGCATGGCCGAAAACGACGAGGTTCTCGGATCCACCCCCGAACCCGAGACGTCCCCTGCGCCCCGGCCCAAGGCGCCTCCCATTGACAGCCGGTTTCTCTACGTCGACGTTGCCGCCATGCGTGCCAAGCAGTTGCGTCGCGGCGCGATCCCGCGGATCGACGAGGACGATCTTGGCGAGCACCGGACGATGCCGCACAAGGCGGAGCGGATTGCGATGGAGGAGGTCAGGCGCGGGCTCGTGCTCTACGAAGTGCCCGGTCCTCTTCGTTCCTCCGACGGACAGTAGTCTGCCCACAGCCAGCCTATCTCTGATACTCTCGCGGCATGCGAAGCATCCGCGTTCTCCTCGTCCCGCTGCTGCTGGCGGTGTTCCTGCTCGCGCCGCTCGGCGCCCAGCAGTTCATTCAGGCTCCGCCTTACCGCATCCTGATCAGCAACGATGACGGCGTGCGCGCCGAAGGACTGCGTCACGTCGCGTCGATCCTGCAGGCGATCGGTAACGTGATCGTCGTCGCCCCGTCGCAGAACCAGAGCGGCAAGGGGCACTCGATCATCACGACGGAGCCGGTGTTCCGCGAGGAGGTCACGCTGGCGAACGGCATGAACGCCATCGGCCTGAGCGCGACGCCGGCCACCACCGTCAACATTGCCATCCGGAACATCCTCGAGCCGCGGCCCGATCTCGTCGTCTCGGGCATCAATCCCACGTACAACCTCGCCTACTCCGCCTACCTGTCCGGTACCGTCGGGGCGGCGCGCGAGGCTGCGATGCACGGTATTCCTGCGATCGCCGCGTCGCTGTCGCAAGCCGGCGCGCCCCGCGACTTCATCTACGCTGCCGAAGAGGTGCTCGGCGTCGCGCGGCGCTTGAAGGAACGCGCGCTTCGCGGCACGTTCCCGCCCAATACGTTCCTCAACGTCAATATCCCGGCGATGCCCCAGGGCGGCTACAAGGGCTACCTGGTGACGACGCAGGCGCTGCAGCGCGGCGGCCAGGAAGCCTTTGTGGAAACCAAGGATCCACGGACCGGGCGGGCGATCTATTTCAACACCTACAAGGAAGGCGCGACCGCGCCGGAGGGGACCGACATCTGGGCCGTCGAGAACGGCTATGTCTCCGTGACGCCGATGAAGGTGGGCGAGACCGATCCCACCCAGATCGAGGCGCTCAAGGCCTGGTTCAAATAAATCGGAAGGCCGACCTGGAGGTCGGCGTCTACGACACCACGATTACGAGCGCAACCGCATGTCTTCGTAGAGGCCGACCTTCAGGTCGGCCTTTTGTTCAGATCGGCGGCCTCTGCTTGTACCAGGTCGTGACGCGCTCGCAGGCATCCGCTACACGCAGAAGCGTTTCCTCGTCGAACATCCTGCCAGTCAGCTGCAGGCCGACAGGCAGGTCGTTGGCAAATCCGCACGGCACGCTGATGGCCGGCAGTCCTGCCAGGTTCGCGCTCACGGTGAAAATGTCGGTGAGATACATCTGCAATGGGTCCGCGGTCTTCTCGCCCAGGCGGAACGCCGGCGTGGGGCTCACGGGCATGGCCACCGCGTCGACCCTCTCGAACGCCTGCTCGTAATCGCGCCGCAGCAGCGTGCGCACCTGTTGGGCTTTCAGGTAGAACGCGTCGTAGTAACCCGCGCTGAGCACGTAGGTCCCCAGCATGATGCGCCGCTTCACCTCGGGCCCGAACCCCTCGTCACGCGTCCGGCTGTACATCTCCTTCAGGTCTCTGGCGTCGCTCGTGCGGTGGCCGTAGCGCACGCCGTCGTAACGCGCCAGATTCGAGCTCGCCTCCGCCGTCGCGACAAGGTAATACACCGGGATCGCGTACCTGGCGTGCGGCAGCTCGATGTCGACCAGTGTGGCGCCTGCCTCGCGCAGCGTCGCGAGCGCCGCGTCGAACGCGCGGCGGACGCCCTCCTCGACGCCTTCCGAGACGAACGCACGCGGCACGCCGATGCGCACGCCGTTGACCCGGCCCGTGAGCGCGGCCGTGAAGTCAGGAACCGGTTGCCGCGACGAGGTCGCGTCCGCGTCGTCGGCGCCCGCGATGACCGACAACGTCAGCGCCGCATCGGCGACGGTACGCGTCAGCGGGCCGATCTGGTCGAGCGACGAGGCGAAGGCGAGCAGCCCGTAGCGTGACACGCGGCCATAGGTGGGCTTGAGACCGACCACGCCACAGAACGAGCCCGGCTGACGAATCGAGCCGCCGGTATCGGATCCAAGCGCGACGGGCACGCTCCTGGCGGCCACGGCCGCTGCCGATCCGCCGCTCGAGCCGCCCGGCGTCCGATCGGTGGCCCACGGGTTGCGCACGGGGCCGAACGCCGAGTTCTCGTTCGACGAGCCCATCGCAAACTCGTCGCAGTTGGTCTTCCCGACGATCACGGCGCCGGCCGCCTCGAGGCGCCGCACGACGGTCGCATCGTAAGGCGGAACGAAGCGCTCGAGGATCTTCGACGATGCCGTGGTCCGCATGCCGCGCTTGCACATGTTGTCCTTCAGCGCGACGGGGACACCGGCCAGCGCCCCGGGCGTCTCGCCGGCGGCGCGAGCTCGATCGACGTGCACGGCGCGCGCGAGGGCACCGTCGGCATCGATCAGATTGAAGGCGTTGAGTGTCGGGTTGACCGCCTGCATGCGGTCCAGAACCGCGCGGCAGACTTCCACCGCCGACGTCCGGCCCGCCGCCACATCGTCACGGATCTCGCGTGCGCTGCGATCGATCACGACGTGCTGCGTTTCGTAATGGTGAAGGTCAGCACCTAGCCCCCGATGACGCGCGGAACGCGGAGGAGACCCGCACCGCGATCGGCGTCGGGCGCGTTGGCGAGCGCCTCGTCCACCGGGAGCGACGGCCGCGGCTCGTCCGGCCGCTCCATGCCGCGCCCGGCGAGCACGTGCGCCGTGGCCGCCACGCCTCTCGTGTCGATGGCCTGCACCTGTTCGGCGTACGCCAGGATCTCGGCGAGCTGCTTTGTGAAGAGCTGTTTTTCCTCTGCGGTCAATTCGAGCATCGCGAGCGCCGCGATACGCTCGACATCGGCAATGGTGAGGGTGGTCGGCATCGGATGGTCGATGCTACCACGCAGGGTCGGGCCGAGTAGGGCAGGCGGGTCGGGCGGGGTGGGGCAGGTGGGAGGCCAAGAGCTTACTCGTCTGACCCGCCCGACCCGCCCTACTTGCTCCACCCGCCCCGCCCGCCCTACGATGCGGCGTTGGCGGCCGTATGCAACAGGTGAGGCGCGCGGCGGTCGCGGGCCAGTGGTATCCCGGGAAAAAAGCTCGGCTCGCACAAGAGCTGGACGCGCATCTTGCGGCGGCGGTGGTTGGCCTGACGGACACGCCTCATCTCCGCGCCATCATCGCGCCCCACGCGGGGTTGATGTATTCGGGGGGCGTTGCGGCGTACGCCTACAAGGCCGCGCAAGGCGGGCGCTACCGCTCGGTGGTGCTCGTCGGTCCATCGCACTTCGTCCCGTTCGAGGGCGTTTCGATCTGGCCCGCCGGCGCGTGGGAAACGCCGTTCGGAGAGGTCCCGATCGACGGCGACCTGGCATCGGCGATCCAGGCGGCGTCGCCGGCCGTCACGGAATACCCGGCGGCACACGGGCGGGAGCATTCGATCGAGATGCAGATGCCCTTCCTTGCGCACCTGATGGACGGCGTGCCGATCGTGCCGCTCGTCATGGGGTACCAGACGCGCGACACGGCCGCGACGCTCGGCGACGCGCTCGCCCGGGCGATCGCCCCGCGTGCCGACGAGGTGCTCCTCGTCGCCAGCAGCGATCTCTCCCATTACGAGGACGCCGAGACCGCCGGACGGCTCGATGCGGTCGTCACCGATCGAGTCGAGGCGCTCGATCCACACGGATTGATGACCGCGCTCGAGCGCGAGCCGCGGCACGCATGCGGCGGCGGGCCGATGGTCGCTGTCCTTCGAGCGGCGCGCAGCCTCGGCGCGAGGCACGCGCGCGTGCTGCGATACGCGGATTCGGGCGACGTGTCCGGTGACAAGTCGTCGGTGGTCGGCTACATGGCTGCTGCCATCTGGTGATAAGTGTCGCCAGCCAGCTCGCACCATTCACGCGGGGGCTGAAGCCCCCGCGCTACGGAACCATATAAAGTCGTCGTAGCGCGGGGGCTTCAGCCCCCGCGTGGGGAGTTGAGTGTGGGAATCGAGGTGCTTTGTCCAGAGGACCGGCAGAAGCTGCTGAAGCTGGCGCGCCACGCTCTCGAGGCGCACGTCAGGCGGGAGCCGCCGCCGGCGCTCGAGCGTGGGGGGGCCTTTGACGAACCGCTCGGCGCGTTCGTCTCGATCCACCACGATCACGAGCTGCGTGGTTGCCTTGGACGTCTCGACGTGAACGCGCCGCTGGCGGAAACGGTCGCCGATCTCGCGGCCGTCGTGTCGGACTCCGACCCCCGGTTCGAGCCCGTTTCGCCGGCGGAGCTGCCAGGCCTCGAGGTCGAGATCTCCGTGTTGACGCCGGAGAGGGAGATCGTCTCCATCGACGAGATTGAAGTGGGGCGTCACGGGCTGATCGTCGAGCGGGGATATCGCCGCGGCCTGCTGCTGCCGCAGGTGGCCACCGAGCGCGGCTGGGACGCCGAGACGTTCCTCGCGCACACCTGCCTGAAGGCCGGATTGCCCGAGGACGCGTGGCGTCGTGGCGCGAGAATTCTCGTGTTCGAGGCGCAGGTGTTCAGCGACCGATCGCCGGCAATGATTGATGATTAGCGATTGTTGATTCTTGATTCGTTGTTGAATGTTGATTGCTGATCTTTGATTGAAATGAACAATCTCAAATCAATAATCAACAACGAATCACAAATCAACAATCAAGAATCAAGAATGATGCGATGGACAACCTCTGTCACACGCTCGTTGGAGCAGCCATCGGGTACGCCGGCCTGCGGCGAACGACGCGGCTGGCGAACGCCACGCTGATGATTGCCGCCAACCTGCCAGATCTTGACGTGCTGGTGCTGGCCACCGACACGCCGTCGGTCGCGTTCCGGCGCGGGTGGACGCACGGCGTGCTCGCGCAACTGGTGCTCCCGCTGGCGCTCACCGCTGTCATGGTGCTCATCGGCCGCCGCCCGGCGAAAGCGGGCGAGCCGCCGCTCAGCGCGGGGTGGCTGCTGCTGCTCTCCTACGTCGGCATCTACTCGCACGTGTTTCTCGATTTCCTGAACAACTATGGCATCAGACTGCTGACGCCGTTCGAGTGGCGCTGGTTTTACGGGGACACGCTGTTCATCATGGACCCATGGCTGTGGTTGACGCTCGGCGCGGGCGTGTGGCTGAGCCGTCGGGCCGCGTCAACTCGGCCGGCGCGCGTGGCGCTGGCGCTGGCGGCGCTGTACATCGGCGTGATGCTCGTCTCGGCGCGCGTGGCGCGGGAGACGGTGCTCGAGGCGTGGCGCCAGGAGCGCCGCGCTGACCCGCGCGCGCTCATGGTCGGTCCGTCGCCCGTCACCCCCTTCGAGCGACAGATCATTGTCGACGCCGGAGACCATTACGAGACCGGCAGACTGACGTGGCTGCCGACAAGAGTTGCCTTCGACCGGGATCCGGTGCCCAAGAACGATCGCCGCGAGGCAGTGCGCGCCGCCCGGCAGATGCCGGCCTTTCAGGCCTTTCTCGTATGGTCCCGTTTTCCGTTCTTTCAGCTCGGGGAGGAGACGGGCGGCACACGCGTGTCGGTCGGCGACATGCGCTTCATGCTGACCAACCCGCTGCGCGACGCGCTCGGACGTGGCCGCTTCACCGCGACCACCGTCGTGCCCCGAGTGCCGCAGGCTGATGACGCAGAGGGAAATTAGGGAGTCAGCAGACGGACCCACGGCCCGCTTATCGTGAACTCCTGCCCCGTGTCATCCACCGCTTTGTACCTGGTCTGCGTATAGTGCGGCCTCGCCCAGCTGCTGCACCACCGCGTCTGCAGCTTCACCGTTCCATTGCCGGCCAGCTCGAAGGACTGGGTGTTCTTGCTGCTAAAGCGGCCGTCGAAGAAGTTCTCGCGTTCGACGATCCTCACGGGGATGCCGGTCTCTCCGTGGATGTACTGGTCGTAGTACCAAGTGTACTTGTGGTCTCGGCACGAGAAAGTGCCGACCGGCGTTCCGCTGTGGGGAACGGGCTCCGGATCGACTTTGAGGGCTACTCGCATATGCGTTGACGGAGGCGTGGGGACGGGCACGCCCGGAAGCGCACTCGGTGGAGGTCCTGGCGGCCAGGGACTTGGCGCGGACCCCGATGGGGGCGGCGGCGCCGGTTCATCGTTCGGCCGGAAGTGCTCAGACGCGGCCGGGCCGGGCGTGTCGTCGACCAGCACGTCAATGAATTCCGCCACCACCGTCTGCATCGACGGAGACCCAGTCAGCGAGCTGGGGGCGGTCGGCGAAAACTGCTGGGAGCACGACGCGATCAATGCGGCAAGCGCAATGGCGATGAAAGGAGCGATCAACCGGGGCGACGTCAACGACATGGGCGACTCCTCTTCACACACTCGGCGGTTCCGGCCATCCTCAGGCAAAACGTGAACCATGGGTTGACGCGGGATTTCAGCCCCCACAGCACGGAATTGGGCAAGCCGGTGGGAGGTTTGGGCGGGCGAGGAGAGCTAAACGGTAAGGCGCTCCATGGGTGGCAGCACCTGAACCGTATGCCGGAACCACTTCCCGAAGGCAGGACGGCCAGAATGGAGGACGTGGTCGCTGGCGGTCTATCGGCCGCGGAGCCTGCGCAGCGTCTCCAGGTTTTTCATGTCGAACGGGTCGGCGACGACCGTCCCCGCCCTCTCGGCGCCCCTCGCCTTCTCGGTTTCAATCAGGATGGGCAGCCCCGCGAATCGCGTGTCGTGCAGCAGGCGGCGGAAGGGCTCCTCGCCCAGGCAGCCGCTGCCGATGTGCTCGTGGCGGTCCACGCGGCTGCCGCAGGGCTTCTTCGAGTCGTTGCCATGGAACACCATCAGCCGATCGAAACCCACGATCCGGCCGAACGCGTTGAACGTCTCGCGATAGCCACGCTCGCTGGTGATGTCGTAGCCCGATGCGACGAGATGGCAGGTGTCGAGGCAGACGCCGACGCGCGCCGAGCCATTCAGGTGGTCGATGATCGTCGCCAGGTGCTCGAAACGATGTCCCAGCGTGCGCCCCTGACCCGCCGTGTGCTCGAGGATCACCATCGTCTTGCGGCGTGGCCGCGCCTTGAACGCGGCACGAACCGCGTCTGCAATCAGTCGGAGGCCATCGTCCTCCGTCCCCGCGGTGCAGGTGCCCGGGTGGATGACCACGCCGAGCAGGCCGAGCGCGTCGGCGCGGTCGAGCTCATCGACGAATGCCGCGAGCGACTGCTGCCGCAGCGCAGGGAAGGTCGTGGCCAGGTTGATCAGGTAGCTGGCGTGCGCGACCGCAGGCCCGATGCCGGTTTCATCGATGCGGGTTCTGAAGGCGCGCACCTCCGCGGGATCGAGCGGCTTGCCACGCCACTGATTCGCGTTCTTGCTGAAGATCTGGAGCGCCTCGCAGCCGTGGACGAGGGCCCGATCGACCGCTTTCGAGACGCCACCGGCCACTGACATGTGCGCGCCGATTCTGAGCATTCGATCTCACTATAATCGGCGTATGCGGAGATGCGTCGCGGTTGTCGTGTTGGCCGGTCTGCTCGCGCCTGCTCCTGCAGCCGCCTGGGGTTTCGAGCCGCACCGCTTCATCATGGATCGGGCGATCGCGCTGCTCCCGCAGGAGCTGCGCCCGCTCTTCGAGAAGCATCGGGCGATGGTCGTCGAGCGCGCGATCGATCCGGACACCTGGCGGACGGCGGGCTTCGGTGATGAGCCGAAGAACCACTTCCTCGATCTCGATTGGGAAGGGTTTGGCAAGTATCCATTCAACGAGCTGCCGCGCGACTACAACGTGGCGATCGCGAAATTCGGCCGGGACCGCGTGGAGGAGATGGGCACTCTGCCGTGGCGCGTCGAGGAATTTCACGGCAATCTTCGCCGCGCCTTCGAGTCGTACTCGCGTCGCGGATCGTCCGGCCAGTTCGACATCATCTTTTTCTCCGCGTCGCTGGCGCATTACGTCTCGGACGGGCATGTGCCGTTTCACGCCGTCGTCAACTACGACGGCCAGCTCACCGGCCAGCACGGCATTCACAGCCGGTTCGAGAGCGCGTTGTTCGAGCGTTACCGGGATCAACTGACGATTGCGCCGAAGTCGATCGCGCCGGTCCGCAATCCTCGCGATTTCATGTTCGTCAAGATTCTCGAGGGCACCCAACTCGTGCCGGCGATCCTCAAGGCCGACCTCGAGGCCATCGGCAGCGGCGACGTCTATGATGACGCCTACTTCAAGGCGTTCTTCAGCCCGAACCGCCCGGTCCTTGAACGGCGCCTCAACGAAGCTATTGCGGGCGTCGCCGCGATGATTGCGGGAGCCTGGGAAGCCGCCGGCAAGCCGCCGGTCCCAAGCGAGCCGTCGCAGATCCCCCAACGCCGCCGCCGCTGAGTGTCGTAGAGGCCGACCTTCAGGTCGGCCTACCTGGACCGGTGGTAGCTCTAAGGCCGACCTTAGGCCGACCTGAAG
>DATDHP010000367.1:0-14104 GCA_036521515.1 Vicinamibacterales bacterium | reverse complement strand
CGCGCGATTCTGCGCAATTCTGTGGCTTCCGCCTGCCCTGAGCAAAGTCGAAGGGGCTCCTGGGGGAAGTCACCCCGTCGCCCCATCTCCCCTGAACAGAATTGCTCGCCTCCGGACTCCCGCTGTCTCGTTCCGCCCGCTCCCGGGCCCGGCTGACGTGGGCGCGTTGCTGGCCTCGGCCGTCTCGATGGTGCTCCGTCGCGTGGCCGAACCCGGCATGCCGCGTATGAGCAGCGGGTGGCTGCTGAGCCATGAACAGCTGGTCGGCCGCCGCTCGACGTATTAGTCATTTCGCGTTGGCGACTCGTCAAGTCAACCGGGCCCCCGCATTTGACCCGCCTTGCGCGGGGACGTACTCTCGGAGATTGCGGGGCGCTCGGAAATGACACCAGTGTGATTTCCGGGCAAGCCCTCGCGGTCAGGAGTTCCCGTGGCCCGAATGCTTCCGCTAGTCGTCGCCCTCACGCTTGCCGCGTGCTCGAAAGGCACACCCGCCTCCGCGAACACGGAAAACGGAAATGCTGCCACGCCGAGCGCGCCAGTCGCGGCGGGTGCTCAAGCGACGGCAGGCCAGAGTCAGGCCCCCGCCGCGCCAACAGTCAAGCCCGTTCCCGCCGAGCTTCCCGACCCGATCGCCCGCGTCAACGGAGAGACCATCAGCAAAGCGGACTTCCAGCAGGCCGTCCAGAACATGGAGGCGAATGCCGGCGGCCCGGTGCCGCCTGATCAGCGGGATCGCATCTTTCGCGGCGTGCTCGATCAGATGATTGGGTACCGCCTGCTGATTCAGGAAACGAAGAGCCGGAAGCTGGCCGTCGCCGACGCGGAGCTGGACAAGCGCATCGATCAGATCCGGTCGCAGTTCCCGTCCGAAGAGGCGTTCAAGCAGACGCTCACGCAGCGGAACGTGACGCTCGAGCAGCTCCGCGACGACGCCCGCAACGACATGCTCGTCGGCAACATGCTGCAGGCGGAAGTGGGGTCGAAAGTGACGGTCACGCCGGATCAGGTCAACGACTTCTACCAGAAGAACCCGGCGCAGTTTCAGCAGCCGGAGCGCGTGCGCGCGAGCCACATCCTGATTGGCTTTCCGCAGAACGCGGACGAGGCCGCCAAGAAGGAGGCGCGCACCAAAGCCGCCGAAGTCCTCAAAGAGGTCAAAGCCGGGAAGGACTTCGCGGAGCTCGCCAAGCAGCATTCGACCGACCCCGGCAGCGGTCCGAAAGGCGGCGACCTCGGCTTCTTCCAGCAGGGCCAGATGGTGCCTCCGTTCGACAAGGCTGCCTTCTCCATGAAGCCGGGCGAGACAAGTGACCTCGTCGAGAGCAACTTCGGCGTGCACATCATCCGAGTGGCGGATCGACAGCCCGCGGGCACCGTGCCGCTCGACCAGGTGCGGCCGCAGATTCAGCAATACCTCGAGGGCCAGGGGCGTCAGCGGGAAACGCAGACCTTCGTCGACGGACTCAGGGCCAAAGGAAAGGTCGAGATCTTCATGTGAACAGCAATCGTACCGTTCACACTTCAGGGTTCTCAATTCTCTGTTCGTGTTCAGGTTCAGGGTTCAGTTCTCGGTTCTGGAACGCCGAACCCCGAACGGAGAACCGAACCGCGAACCCTGAACGGAGAACCGAACCGCGAACCTTGAACGGAGAACCGAACCGCGAACCTTGAACACGAACTGAGAAGCGAGAACCGAGAAGCGTGAACGAGGGTTGTCGTTTGGACGTGTGGCTCGACGTCGCCTGCCTGTTCAAGACGCGTTCGGAAGCGAAGCGCGCGTGCGAAGGCGGCAAAGTGGAGGTGAACGGCGAGCACGCCAAGCCCCACCGCGCGGTCCGCGAGGGGGATCGACTCTGCATCAGCCGTGGCTTCGGCCGTCACCAGGACGTCATCGTCCGCATCGTTATCGATCAGCACGTCAAGAAATCCGAGGCGCGGGCGCTCTACGACGACGTGACGCCGAAGCCGACGGACGAGGAGATCGAAATGCGTCGTCTCGAGCGGGTATACCGGGCGGCGGCGCGGGCCGCTGGAACGCCCGATCGGAATCGCCGCAGAGAGATCCGCCGGTTCAAAGAACGGGAATAGCGGGCAGCTGGCAGTGGACCTGGCGCGGAAGCAAGGGCCGACGAGCGACGCCCCTCACCTCGCTGATTCGTAAACGGGTTCAATGCCAGCTGCTGGCTCCCTGCTCACTGCCGGCTGCCCGCTGCCGGCTTGGGGTACGATTCAGTCGGAATGCCCCGGAACCAGGAAGTCATCCGGCAATGGAAAGTCCTTCACGCCCTGGAGTCGTCGCGCCACGGGGCCGCGATCGACGCGCTGGCGCACGAGCTCGAGGTCACCACGCGTACCATCAGGCGGGATCTCGCGGCGCTGCAGGAGGCCGGCTTTCCGCTCTACGACGAACGTGACGACGACGGTCGCGTGCGGTGGCGGCTGGACGGCCGGGCTTTGAAAGGCCTCGAGACAGGCTTCACGCTTGCCGAGCTGTGCGCGCTCTACCTCAGCCGCAATCTCCTCGAGGCGGTGGCTGGCACGCCGTTCCAGCGCGATCTCACGCTCGCGTTTTCGCGCCTCGGGAAGCTGCTGTCTCCGCGGATGCGGCAGTTTCTCGACCGCCTGCCGGGCGTCCTCGTCGCCAAGCCCGGCCCGCGTACTCGCGGCCGCGGGTCCTCGGCTGACATTGTCGGCCGCCTGCTCGAAGCGACGCTGCATTTCCGGGTGACCATGATGCGATACCACTCGCTGTCGAGCGGCCGGGTCAAGGACTACGAGGTGCATCCGTACCGGCTCGCCTTCGCCCAGGGGGCGCTCTACCTGCTTGCCTACGTGCCCGAATACACGGCGGTGCGCACCTTCGCGGTGGACCGGATCGCGGCCGTGTCGCTGGAGAAGCGGACGTTCACTCCCAGGCAGCAGGGTGGAGACGAAGTATTCGCGAACTCGCTCGGCGTGAACACCGGCCCGCCAGCCCTCGTGGAAATCGAGTTCGACGTCAAGGTTGCGCCATACGTGAGGGCGCGGGTGTGGCACACTTCACAGGAGGTCCGAGACAATGGCGACGGACGCCTCGTGCTCTCGATGAACGTCTGCCATGACTGGGCGCTGCGGAGCTGGATTCTCAGCTGGGGACCTTTTGCCCGTGTCCTGGCGCCTGCGTCGCTTGCGACGGACGTGCGAGCCGACCTCCAGGCTGCCGGTGATCGTTACAGTTCGTAAGAGAGCCGGGTTATAGCCGGCTCGTGAAGGCGTCATCATGCCGCAACGACCACTACGCGCGCTCCTCATCGCGCTCGCCCTCCTCATCTTCTTCGCTGGCCCCTCGTTGCTCGGCTTCTACACGAACTGGCTCTGGTTCAGCGAAGTCGGCTACCAGCAGGTCTTCACGACCATCCTGCGCGCGCAGGGTACGCTGTTCACGATCGTGTTTGCGATCGCCGTGCTGTGGCTGCGATTCAACCTGCAGATCGCGCTCGGAGCGATTGGCGACATCCGCCCGGTGTTCATGACCCGCGAGGGTATCGAGGTCACCCTCCCGGGCGAGCGGCAGATGCGGACGCTCGCCTCGGGCGTGGCCCTGGTCCTCGCGGTCTTCATCGGGCTCTTCGCGTCGAACCGGTGGGAAACCTGGCTTGCCTGGCGCAACGCCGTGGAGTTCGGACAGGCGGATCCGATCCTCGGTCGTGACGTGTCGTTCTACGTGTTCTCCCTGCCGTTCCTGCAACTCGTGCGCGGGCTCGGCCAGACGCTCGTCGTCCTCGCGGCGATCATGTCCGGGGCGCTGTACCTTCTCTCCGGGAGTCTCACGGCCGGCTTCCCCGCTCGCATGTCGATGACGCCCTCGGCCCGGCGGCACCTGGCGCTGCTCGGAGCCGTGTTCCTGATGTTGCTGGCCATGGGCGCGTGGCTCAGCCGGTCGGAGCAGTTGGTTCGCGGCTCGACGCTGATTTACGGCGCGAGCTACGCGGACGTCAACGGCCGGATGCCAGCGGCGCTGGCGCTGTCGGTGGTATCGGTCATCGGTGCCGGGCTGGCGCTGTTGCAGGCGTTCTCACGGCGCAACTGGCCGATTCCCGCCGCCGTGGCGCTCTACCTGGTCGTGTCGATCGGCGGCGAGATCTACAGCACGATGCTGCAGCGGTTCGTCGTCACGCCGAACGAACAGGCCCGCGAAGCGCCCTACATCCAGCACAACATCGAGGCGACGCGCCGTGCGTTTGCGCTCGACCGGGTCGAGGAGCGGGAGATTTCCGGCGATGCGCTGCTGACGCGGGAAGACATCGCGAACAATGCCCCGACCCTGGAGAACGTCAGGCTGTGGGATCACCAGCCGCTGCTCGAGACCTTCGGCCAGATTCAGGAGATCCGGACGTACTACGACTTCGCGTCGGTCGACAACGATCGCTACCCTATCGACGGACGCCTGCGCCAGGTGATGCTCTCGGGCCGGGAGCTGAACCCCAACAGCCTGCCGAACCGGACGTGGGTCAACGAGCGGCTCACCTTCACGCACGGTTACGGCCTGACCCTCGGGCCGGTGAACCAGGTCACCCGTGAAGGCTTGCCCGTGCTGTTCGTCCGCGACCTGCCGCCCCAGACGATTCCCGACATCCCCATCGAGGAGCCGAGCATCTACTTCGGAGAGCTGTCGAACGACTACGTGATCGTCCGCACAGCCACGCGCGAGTTCCATTACCCGCGCGGCGACGACAACGTATTCGCGCGCTACGAGGGGCGGGGCGGGACGTCGCTGGGCTCGCTGTGGCGGAAGCTGGTGTTCGCGCTGCGGTTCCGTGCGTATCAGATCGTTCTCAGCAACGACATCGACGCCGAGAGCCGGATCCTCTTCAACCGCGACATCCGGACGCGGGTGCGGACGCTGGCGCCGTTCCTCTCCTTCGACCAGGACCCGTACCTGGTGGTTGCCGACGGGCGCCTGTTCTGGATTTACGATGCCTACACGGTGAGCGGCCGCTACCCCTACTCGTCACCGGCCGTGAGCAGCGTGAACTACATCCGCAACTCGGTGAAGTTCGTGATCGACGCGTATCACGGCACGACGACCGCGTACTTGTCGGATGCGGAGGACCCGATCGCCGCGACCTACGCGCGCATCTTCCCGGATGTGTTCAAGCCGCTCGACACGATGCCTGCGTCGATCCGGCAGCACGTGCGGTACCCGGAGGACATCTTCGCGATCCAGTCATCGGTATTCGCGACGTTCCACATGACACAGCCGTCGGTGTTCTACAACCGCGAGGACCAGTGGCAGATCCCCACCATCGAGAGCGGCGGCGAGGCGCAGGCGATGCAGCCGTACTACACGATCATGCGGCTGCCCGGGGAGGCGGAGCCCGAGTTCATCCAGATGCTGCCGTTCACGCCGCGCAACCGCGACAACCTGGCGGCCTGGCTGGTGGCGCGCAGCGACGGCGAGCACTACGGTCGCCTGCGCGTGTTCGAGTTCCCCAAGCAGAAGCTCGTCTTCGGGCCGCGCCAGGTGGTGGCGCGGATCAGCCAGGACCAGACGATCTCCCCGCAGATCACGCTGTGGAACCAGCAGGGCTCCGAGGTGATCTGGGGGACCTTGATGGTCATCCCGATCGAAGAGTCGCTGATCTACGTCCGGCCGTTGTACCTGCGCGCCCAGGGCGGGCGCATCCCGGAGCTGACGCGCGTCATCGTCGCCTACAACAATCAAATCGTGATGGAACCGACGCTCGAGGCCGCGCTCGCGCGGCTCTTTGGCGGGGCGGCTCCGCCGCCTCCGCCGGAGACCGAGCAAGTGCGCGGCGAGGCGCCTGACGCGCGCCCTGCGTCGGTCACCTCGCCATTGCCTGCCAGCGATGCCCCGGCGCTCGACGCGCTGGCGGCGACCGCGCGCGGACACTATGAGGCGGCGATCGCTGCCCAGCGCGCGGGCGACTGGGCCCGCTACGGCGAAGAACTGCGACTCCTCGGCCAGGTCCTCGAGCGCATGCGGCGCTGAGCACTATTGATTCCTGATGGTTGATTGTTGATTCGTTGTTGAATGGCGATTCTTGATTGTTGATTGATCCGAGCCCACTCAACAATCAACATTCAACAATTGAATCAACAACCAACAATCAGAAATCAATATTCGTCCTCGATCATTACGGCGCCCGCGTCAGCATCCACGTCCGCAGCACCTCCGCCACGCTCCAGGCCTGGGCGACGCACCCGCGCGGTGTGTAAGGCGGCTCCGCATCGAAGATCTCGCTGAGCGTGCCGATGCCGGCCTCGTTCAGGTGGTGCTCGAAACCCTCGACGTAGCGATGGGCCTCCTCCCGGTGTTCGGGATGGATTCTCATCCAGGCATCCACGTACGGGCCCGCCAGCCATGCCCAGACGGTGCCCTGATGGTAGGCGGCGTCGCGGGCGCGGAGGTCGCCATAGTACTGCGGCTTGTAGTCGCGGTGTCCGGGAGCGAGCGATCGCAGGCCAACCGGTGTCAGCAGGCGCTCGCGCACCACGTCGAAAACCGGGATCCACCGCCGATCGTCAAGCACCGGATGATCGAGGGCGATCGCGAGGATCTGGTTGGGCCGGCAGCTCGAGTCGTCGCCATGCTCCCCATCGACGACGTCGTACAGGTATCCGCCTTCCTCGTACCAGAACCGCTTGTTGAACGACGCGCGCGCACGCTCCGCCCACTCGTCGACCTGCGGCGCAAGGGGATCCCCTTCCTCGCGGAGCCATCCGGCCAGCAGCGTCAACGCGTTGAACCACAGCGCGTTGATCTCCACCGGCTTGCCGCGGCGCGGCGTCACGACCCAGTCGTCCACCTTCGCGTCCATCCAGGTCAGCTGGTATCCCTCGGCGCCCTGGCGCAGCAGTCCGTCCTCGGGATCGCTGCCGATGCCGAACCGCGTGCCGGCGATGTGATGCTCGAAGATCGACTTCAGCTTCGGTAACAGCTGCCGGAGCGTCGAGCGATCTCCGGTCACCTGCAGATAGCGATGGATCGCGTGAAAGAACCACATCGTGGCGTCCGACGTGTGGTACAGCCCTTCCTTCGTTCCCTCCGGGAACATGTTCGGAATCAGGCCGTCCCTCACGTAATGCCCGAACGTGCGAAGGATGTAGCCAGCCTCGCGTTGTCGGCCCGTGCAGAGTGTCAGCCCCTCGAGGCTGATCATCGTGTCGCGGCCCCAGTCGGTGAACCAGTGATAGCCCGCGATCACCGTCCTGACCTCGTCGCCTGCGGCGCGGGCACGCGCCGCCTCTTCGATACGTCCGGCGGGCGTGATGATGAACTGGTCGGCCGTCAGCACGAGCTCCGCCGCCATGCCCACGTCCGGCACGCCCTTCGCCGACTCGAGCAGCCGCTTCCGACGGCGGCGGTCGGCGCCTGGCAGCTCCACAGGGTCGAGCGCGCCGATCGTTTCCCACGACTCGGTCGAGGCGACCAGCGTGCCTGGCGCGTCAGGTGCGAGGCGAAGCCTGAAGTATCCGGGTGTCCAGAGATCCCCGCAGCACTCGTACCCGCGGTTCTGCTCGAGCTCGTACGCCATATGCAGGAACGAGTCGGACGTGATCGTGAAGGCCTTCTCCTGACCGTAGAGGAACAACCGCAGGGGCGGCAGGTCACCGCCGGGCGCAATCTCGAAGCGGTCGCCGAGCGCCTGCACCATGTAGGGCGGCGTGACCGGATGGCTCACCGGCGCTTCGTGCAGGCGGAACGCCACGTACGGGCTCAGCTCCAGCCGCATCGGTTGGTCCGAGAGGAGCCGATACGAGATGTGGGTGGTGTTCTGCAGGTGCGCCATCAGCACGCGCTTCTCGAACCGGACTCCTTCGACGTCATACATCCAGACCGGAAGCCCCGAGTCGAGGTGGAAGTCGATGAGATACTTCGAGCTGTCGACCTCTTTTCCCCCCTCCGTGTCGGTCACGTGGTAAAGCGACGCCGCGCGGCCGTCCGGCCACCGGAGACGTTCCCACAGGAAGTTCAACAGCATGGTGCGGCCGAACGGTGTCGGTAGCGCCGAGATCAACAGACCGTGGTAGCGTCGCGTGAGCGCGCCCGACAAGGTGCCCGAAGCGTACCCGCCCAGCCCGTTCGTCACCAGCCACTCCTTCGACGTGAGCGAATGGCGTCCTTCCTCGGTTGGCTCCCAGGTGATCCGCCGAACGACTTCGCTTTCAGCCAGCTCGATGAGCGACATCTGTGCGCTCCGGTTTCAAAACAAGGGCCGCATGGCCCGGCAGCCGCCATCCTGCGTGCAGGACGTCCGGCGTTCCACTCCCGCCATACTCCGGTGCTTCGCTCGACCACCCGAGACGCCACGCATATCCCTGCGGAGGCGCGACGAGCGGTTCAGCAAAGGACGAAGCAGCGAGGTCGCGGCCCAGGTTGACGACAAGGAGGCGCTCGTCGCGGGCCTCGCGCGTCGCGTAGCGCAACACGAAGGCGTCAGGAGCGATGACGGCGCCGTCGACCGCTCCACGTGCCTGCTGTGAAAACGCACGATCGATCCGGCGCAGCGAGAGCAGGTCCGAGTGAAGACGCCGGACCTCGACGTGGGCCTGCCACTCGTTCCAGTTCAGGCGGCTCCGCTCGAAGGTCGCCGGATCATGGGGCGGGGGCACGTGACGGGGCATCCCGGGCGACGACATGCTCTGGAATTGCGCCATGAACTCGACGCGCCCCTTCTCCACCCCCCGGGCCAGCTCGGGGTTGTGATCGGCAAAATACAGAAACGGCGTGGTCGCGCCGAACTCCTGCCCCTGAAACAGCATCGGCGTGCCGGGCATGAGCAGCAGCAGCGTCGTCATGGCGCGGTACCGGCCGGGCGCCGTGCGCTGCAGCAGGCGCGAGCCGTTGCCGGAGTTCGCCAGCTGGTCGTGGTTCTCGATGAAGTTGACGAACGCCGCCGGCTCGATCCCGCGCGCGTCGGTGCCGCGGCTCTGTTTCTGCCAGCCGTACCACTGGCCCTGAAAGAGATACCCGTATTTCGCCGCCGACACGAATTCCTGCGGCACGCCGCGGTGATCGGCGTAATAGGCTTCGGCCCGTCCCGTCAACGCAACCCAGGCACTGTGATGAAAGTCGTCGTTCCACGCGGCGTCGAGGCCGTAGCCGCCCTCCTCGACCCGCTGGAGCATCCGGACGTTCTGGGGCTCGTTCTCGGTCACCATGACGATCGTGCGGGGCTGCGCGGCCGCACGTGCTTTCGCAGTGATCGCGGCGATGATGTGCTCCGGCGATCGATCGTGAATGCTCTGCGTCGCGTCGAGACGGAGGCCATCGAAGTGGAACTCGTCGATCCAGTAGGCGCCGTTGGAGACGAAGTACTCGCGCACCGGCGCAGAGTCGGGGCCGTCGAAATTCAGCGCGTCCCCCCACTCGTTGTCGTATCGTTTCGTGAAGTAGCTCTTCGCGAAGCGGCTGAACACCGAGCCGTCGGGGCCCAGGTGGTTGTAGACAACGTCGAGAACGACGCCGAGCCGGTGGGAGTGCGCACGATCGATGAACGCGCGCAGATCGTCAGGAGAGCCATACAGGCGCGTCGGCGCGTACGGGAACACGCCGTCGTAGCCCCACCCGAACCGACCCGGGAACTCCGCCACCGGCATGACTTCGATGGTGGTGATGCCCAGCTCGGCGAGCCGCGGTAACTTCTCCATCGCGCTCCGCCACGTGCCGTCGGAGGTGAAGGTTCCGACGTGCATCTCGTACAGCACCTGTCCGCGCAAACGGATGCCGCTCCACGCCGAATCGGTCCAGCGGAAGCATCGAGGGTCGACGATTTCGGATGGTCCGAACGGCCCCTCGGGCTGAAAGCGCGACGCGGGATCGGCAAGCTCGTCGCCATCGAGGCGGAACCAGTAGCGATCGCCGGCCCGCGCCTCGGCCACGAGCGCCGAATGGTAGCCTTGGGGCTCGCCCTCGAGCCCGACATCGCGCACGCCGTTTCGGGCGCACACGCGCAACGTGAGCTCGCGCGCTGCCGGCGCCCAGACTCGAAAATGCGTCCCGCCATCCGGTTGAACCTCGGCGCCCACCGGCAGGCGTCTACATACATGGCTCATCTGTCGAAGTTTCGCGTCCCCCGATCTCATGATGTGCAGGGATGATGCCGTATGCCCCGATTCAAGTTGACGATCGAATACGCAGGCACACGCTACAGCGGCTGGCAAGTCCAGAAGAACGCGAGAACGGTCCAGGGTGAGCTCGATCGCGCCGTAGAGGAGGTCACGGGCGAGCGCGAGTTCGAACTCTACGGCTCAGGCAGGACCGACGCCGGCGTTCATGCCATGGCCCAGGTGGCGCACCTGGACGTGCAGACGACGTTGCCGCCGGAAACGCTGCGCCGGCGCATCAACGACGCACTCCCCGCCGACATCAACCTTCTGTGCGTCGAGAAGGTGCGACACAGGTTCCACGCGCGTCGCGACGCGGTGGCGCGCAGCTACATCTACCAGGTCTCGAGGCGCCGGACCGCCTTCGCCAAGCCGTTCGTCTGGTGGGTGAAGGAGGATCTCGACATGGACCCCATGCGAGAGGCGGCGCGGCTGTTCGTCGGGCACCACGACTTCCGGTCGTTCTCCGACGATGACCCCGCCGGAAAGTCCACCACGGTGCTGGTCGAGGCGCTCGACATCTACGAGGACGGCGATCTGATCGTCGTGCACGTCGAGGGCAGCCATTTCATCTGGAAAATGGTCCGGCGAATCGTGGGCGTCCTGGTAGAGGTCGGACGAGGCGGCATGACGGCCGCCGAGTCGGCCGCCCTGCTGGCTGAGCGCTCGCAGGCGCCGGCGCGACTCACGGCCCCGGCGTCCGGACTCTTTCTCGAGCGCGTCTACTACGAAGGCGATCCCCGCGGTCAGCCGGTGCAGGCCGCTGTGCTCGTTCCTCGCGTGAGCTGAGCGCTCGCTACTCTGTCGTTCACACTTCTGCGTTCCCGCTTCTCCGTTCGTGTTCAGGTTCGCGGTTCGGGCTAGCTGGAGCCGGCCCTCACGCGCGTCAATCCGAACAGATCGAGGGCCGGCCTTCAGCCGGCCCGAACCCCGAACCTCGAACACGAACCAAGAACATGGAACCGAGAACTGAACCGCGAACCTCGAACACGAACCGAAGAAGCGGGAACCGAGAAGCGTGAACTGGCTGCTTTCCCAGTACTCCTCCATACTTCCATGTCCCGGCGCCCGGCATTGAGGCTCAGCCGGCTAGATCCGGGCATGCCGCAAGCGCAGGCTGTTGGTCACCACGCTGACCGAGCTGAACGCCATCGCGGCACTCGCGATGACGGGGCTGAGCAGGATTCCGCCGACGGGATACAACACGCCTGCGGCGATCGGGATGCCGACCACGTTGTAGATGAAGGCCCAGAACAGGTTCTGCCTGATCGTCTTCATCGTCGTGCGCGAGAGACGGATCGCGGACGCGAGCGTGCGCGGGTCGCCGCGCATCAGCGCGATGTCTGCCGCGTCGAGGGCGATGTCTGTGCCGCCGCCCATCGCCACCCCGACGTCGGCCTGCGCGAGCGCCGGCGCGTCGTTCACGCCATCGCCGACCATCGCGACCACGCGCCCCTGCTGCTGCAGCGCGGCGACGTGAGCGGCCTTGGCCTCGGGAAGGACCTCGGCGAGCACATCGCTCACACCCGCGAGCCTCGCCACCGCCTCTGCGGTGGCCCGGCGGTCGCCCGTGAGCATCACCACGTCGAGGCCCAGCGCGCGGAGAGCGGCCACTGCCTCGGGAGATGATTCGCGCAACGGATCGGCAATCGCGATAAGGCCGACCCTTTCGGGGCCACTGACAAAGACGACTGTGTTCCCCGCAGCGGCAAGGCGTTCGGCGTCAGCGCTCAGCGAGTCGGTGTGCACCCCCTGCGCACGGATCCAGGCCTCGTTGCCCACACGAACGACACGGCCGTTTACGACGCCCGATACGCCCTGTCCGGGCTCGGCGGCGAAGTCGCGCGCGCCGGGGATGGTGAGTCCCCGGCCCCTGGCAGCCGCGACAATGGCTTCCGCCAGAGGATGTTCGGACAATCGCCCGACCGCCGCGGCATGGGCCAGCAGCGCGTCCTCGCTCCAGACCGGGTCAGACCCTGTTGCGGGGTCTGACCCCACGACAATGGCGGTAACAACCGGCCGCCCTTCGGTCAGTGTTCCGGTCTTGTCGAGCACGACGGTGTCGACTTCGCCGGTGCGCTGCAGCGCCTCGCCGCCCTTGATCAGCACGCCGACTTCGCTGCCGCGCCCTGTCGCCACCATGACCGCCGTCGGTACGGCCAGCCCCATCGCGCACGGGCACGCGATGATCAGCACCGCGATGCCGGCGGCAAGCGCCTGCACGAGGACCGCCACGCCGCCGACGGCGAGCCACGCGGCAATCGTCACGCCGCTGATCGTCATCACCACGGGAACGAATACGGCGCTCACGCGATCGGCGAGCTGTTGAATTGGCGCACGCGCCGCCTGCGCGTCGCGCATCAGCCGGACAATGCGGGCGAGCGTGCTGTCCGGGCCGACGGCCGTCGCGCGGACGTGAATGGCGCCGGCGCGATTGATCGTGCCCCCAGTCACCATGTCGCCGATCGTGCGGTTCGACGGGATCGACTCGCCAGTCAGCATCGACTCGTCCACGCTCGTTGACCCGTCGATGACCTCGCCGTCAACAGGGATGTGCTCACCGGGACGGACGAGGAGCATGTCTCCGCGCTCGACCGTTTCGATCGCCACCGTGCGCTCGCTCGCCCCGTCCACGAGGGTGGCGGTCGTCGGCTGCAACGAGACGAGCCCGCGCAGGGCGGCCGCCGTCTGACGGCGGGCCCTTGCCTCGAGTGCGCGACCGGCCAGCACGAGCGCAATGATGATGACGACCGCTTCGTAGTAAACCTCGGCGGCGACGCCCGCGCCCGTGAAGACGGCTGGCCGCGCCGTCGCGACCAGCGAGGAGAGGAATGCGGCGCCGGTCCCGATGGCAATCAGGCTGTTCATGTTGGGGACACGGTGCACCAACGCCCTGAAGCCATTGGCATAGAGCTCCCGGCCGGCCCACACCATCACGAACGCGGTGATCGCGAGCAGGATCCACGGCAGCGAAGACAGCGCCATGGTCATCGCGCCAAGAACGCCCGACACCACCGCCTTGACCACGAGGGCACGATACTCCGCCAGCTGTTCCCGATCGCGCGCGCCCTGCGCCGCCACCGCCGATGCTTCCCGGGCGGGCACCTCGGCGCCATATCCAATCGCTTCCACTGCGCTGACGAGCTGTGGCGGCTGGACGATGGAAGGGTCGAACACCACGCGAGCCTGGCCGGTCACCAGGTTGACGGCGGCTTTCGACACACCACGCTGCCTGGCGAGGGCGCGCTGCACGTTCGCCTGGCAGGCCGCACACGTCATGCCGGTGACGGTGAGGATCGCTGTTTCGTGTGGCATCTTCAATCTTCTATCTTCAATTTAACAATCGATTGAAAAACTGAAGATTGAAGATTGAAGATTCGAAGATTCGGCCAACCTGGCCACCGAGGGCAGAATCGAGTACTCGAGCACGTCGAAGATCGTCCGGCGGTGGCTTCGGCGCTCCTCGCCCACGGTCGTCGACGACGTCGTCACGACCACGAGATCGAGCTCGGGGACGATGAAGATGTACTGGCCGCCGTATCCCCACGCGAAGAAGCTCTCGTAGCCGGCAAATTCCCGCGACCACCAACCGTAGCCATAACTCTGGTCGTTGAACCGCGATCGCGTGCGCGGCCGGAGCGACTCCTCCACCCAATCCTTCGGGACGACTTGCGTGCCGGCCAGGCGGCCCTTGTTCCGATACAGCTCGCCGAACGCGAGCATCTGCTTCGGCGTCATGACCATCTCGTTGCCGCCGAAATAGATCCCCTGCGGATCGCGCGTCCACTGCGCCAGGCTGAAGCCAAGCGGCCGCGCCAGCGTGTCCTGCGCGAACTGCCACGTGCTCTTTCCGGTTGCTTTCGTGAGGATCGCCGACAGCAGGTGGGTGCTGCCGGTGCTGTATTCGACCCGCGTGCCGGGCTCGTCCTCGAGCGGCTGCGCGAGCACGTACCGCACCCAGTTGCGGCTCGTCACCCAGGCGCCATACTCC
>DATDHP010000366.1:0-1809 GCA_036521515.1 Vicinamibacterales bacterium | reverse complement strand
TGATCGCGGCACTGCGCAGCGTCAGCCACCCGCCGAACAGCTGCAGCACCCACAAGAGGCCGCGCACGACGCCGTCGATACGCCAAAGCACGCCGCTGACTGGCTGCCAGAGCGCGCACACCGCGATGAAAAGCAGGCTCGCCACCCAGACGTAGAACGATCGCTCCAAGCCCGGCGGGACCAGCTGCGCGACGCGCGCCCGCACGCGTTCGCGCGCGAACACGCTGTGGTGCAGCGCAAAGACTGTGAAGAGGCCGAGGTCGAGCGCGATGGCGCCAGGCGGCGTGACTGCCGCCGGCCGCGAGAACGTCACGAGATACATGTAAAGGAAGAACGCGAGCGAGGCCAGGAACAGCGCGCCGCCGACCCACGCAAACACCCGAGACATCTCCTGAGGCCTGTCGCGAAGATCCGCCGAGCTAGTCGGAGGGCGGAGCTTCGCGACTATTATAGTGACGCCATGCCGGCAAACGGGCATCCCGGCGTCGTCATCACCGGTATCGGCGTCGTCTCACCGTTCGGAGTCGGTCGCGACCGATTCTGGGAAGGCATCTCACGCGGTGAAAGCGGCACCCGTGCCATCACGCAGTTCGACGTCTCGACCTCGCCCTGCCAGGTTGCCGCATGGGTCCCGCCCGTCTCCATCGAAGACGCCCCGCGCCTGGATGGAGACGACGACCTGGGAAAGCGCGCCGATCCGAGGCGGTACTCGCGGGCGGCGCTGTTCGGCGTCGTGGCCGCGCGCGAAGCGTTCCGTGATGCCGGTCTGCGGGCCGGCGAGCCCCACGCGGGCGTCATCATCGGCAGCGGCGGTGGTGGCATCGACATCGGCGAGAAGCAGTACGAAGACTTCTTCACCGCCGGTGGCCACCGCGTGACCCCGTTTGCGATCGCCGTCGGCATCTGCGGCATGCTGTCGAGCGAGATCTCCATCTCGCTCGGCCTTCGTGGGCAGAGCCACGTCCTGTCGTGCGGCTGCACGAGCTCCACCGACGCGATCGGCTACGCCGCGTCCTTGATCCGCAGCGGCGAGTACGACGTGCTCCTGTCCGGCGGCACCGACGGGTGCGTGGTGCAGGGCATGATCTTCGGGTTCACGCGGATGCGTGCCGTCTCGACGCGCTACAACAACCGGCCGGCAGAGGCGTCGAGGCCTTTCGATCGCGGCCGCGACGGCTTTGTCCTCGGTGAAGGGGCGTGGATGCTCGTCCTCGAACGCGAGGATCGCGCGATCGCGCGCGGCGCGACGCGCTACGCGCGCATCGAGAGCTACGCCGCGACGTGCGACGCCTATCACCGCGTGCAGATGGATCCCGACGGCGGAGAGATCGTCCGCTGCATCGAAACGGCGCTGGCCAGGGCGGACCGTCACCTGACGGAGATCGGGTACGTGAACTATCACGGCACCGCCACGCAGTTGAACGACACGGTCGAGTCGCAATGCGTGCGTCGCGTCTTCGGCGAACACGCGGATCGGGTGCCGGGATCGTCCACGAAGTCGATGATCGGCCATCCGCAGGGAGCGAGCGGCGCTGCGGGTGTGGTGGCAGCCGTATTGGCGCTGACGCGCGGCGTCCTTCCGCCGACCATCAACCTGCGCGATCAGGATCCAACCTGCGACATGGACTTCATCCCGAACACTGCCCGCGCGGCCGACATCGACGCCGCGCTCTGCAATTGCCTCGGGTTTGGTTCCAAGAACAGCGCGCTCGTGCTTGGGCGGGTGAGGTGACAGGTGAGAACACTTTGGCGAGCGCCTGTTGCCCCCACGGGCCACGGAGACACGGTGTCACGGAGAAGCTCTGATCA
>DATDHP010000365.1:0-14539 GCA_036521515.1 Vicinamibacterales bacterium | reverse complement strand
ACATCAGCGCGTCGATGGACTACGGCTCGCACGGCGTGACGAAGCTTCAGTACGCGTCGATGCTCACCGCGTCGCTCGCCTACCTGATGAACCGCCAGCGTGACGCCGTCGGACTGACGACCTTCGATGACGCGATCGTGTCGATGCTGCGGCCGAGCGCCAGGCCGAGCCACCTGCGATCGATCCTGCTCACGCTCGACCGGATGACGCTCGGTCACAGGACGGACGTTTCCAAGCCGCTGCACCTGCTGGCCGACGGCATCGCGAAGCGCGGGATGGTCATCCTCGTATCCGACCTGCTCGACGACCCCGGGCGCGTCGTCGACGGCCTGCGGCACTTCCGGTTCCGCGGCACGGATGTCATCGTTTTCCATGTCATGGATCCCGACGAGCTGACGTTTCCGTTCCAGCGCGCCGCCCGGTTCCGCGATCTCGAGGGCGGCGACGAGCTGATGGCCGTCCCGTCGCTGGTGCGCGAGGAGTACCTGGGCGCGCTCAACAACGCCCTCGACGTGTACAAGCGGGAACTGGGCTCCGCAGGAATCGACTACCGCCTTCTGGACACGTCGCAGCCGCTCGAGTTCGCGCTGATGTCGTACCTGTCCACGCGGGGAAGGGCACGGTAATGTTCGGACTGTCCTTCCTCTCGCCGCTGTTCCTGCTCGGCATGGCCGCCGCAGCGATTCCCATTGTGATTCACCTGCTTCATCGCCGGACCGAGCCGGTGATCGAGTTCAGCGCGATGCGGTTCCTGCGGCGCGCGCCGGTCGAGCAGTCCCGCCGCCGGCGGTTGCGGGAACTGCTGCTCCTGGCGTTGCGCGTGGCTGCCCTTCTGATGCTCGCGTTCGCGTTCGCGCGTCCCTACCTGTCCGAGTCGGCGGAGGCTCTTGCCACGCCCGCCACGATCGTGCTCGTCGATACCTCTGTCAGCATGTCGGCCCCCGGCCAGTTCGAGCGGGCGAGGATGCGCGCGACCGAGATCGTCCGCACGGCGCCGCCTGCCAGCAGCGTCGCGGTCCTGGCGTTTGCCGATTCCGCTGAGGTCATGGCTCCACTCTCGGGCGACCGCGCCGGCGCGCTGGCGGCCGTGTCGCAATTGCAGGTCGGTGCGGGGGCGACGCGCTATCGCACGGCCCTGGGCCGGGCCGCCGAAGCGTTGGGAGATCGCGTGGGCCGGATCGTCGTGGTCACGGACCTGCAGCAAAGCGGCTGGGACGCCGCCGACCAGGGCTCGGTGCCGGAACAGGTTCCCGTCGAGGTCGAGGATATCGGAGGACCTGACGGCAACGTGGCGATCACGGCGCTGCGCGTCGAGGGGACCGAGGCGATCGCCTTCGTGCATAACTTCGCGACTCGCCCGGCTGTGGAGCAGGTGACGTTCTCGATCGATCGCCAGCCGGCGGGTGCCGTGCCACTCACCATTGCGGCGAATGGAAGCGCAGAGGCGCGGCTGGCGATACCCGGTGCCGCCTCCGGTGCACTATCGGCCGCGATATCGGACAGCCAGGGATACGCCGGCGACAACACCCGGTTCGCGGTCATGGACCTTGCGACGGCGCCCCTCGTGCTCGCGGTCACTGCGTCGGGCCATCCATCGGAGTCGTTCTACCTCGAGCGGGCGCTGGCGATCGCCGAAGGCGCCGGTGGGTTCAGATTCAGGGCCGTGGGCGGTCCGGCGTTCTCTGACATGAAGCCCGAAGAGCTCGACGCCGTGCGGGTCGTCGCGATCCTTGGCACGCGTGGCCTCGAGCAGCGCGGCCGCGAGTTGCTGGCCGGCTACGTACGCGCCGGCGGAGGGCTGCTCGTCACAGCGGGCCCGGACATAGACGTGGCCATCCTCCGCCAGGCGCTGCAGAACGTGGTCGAGACGTCATGGCGCCCGCGTGAGGGCGACCCCTTGCGGTTTGCGCCGGTCGACAGCCGCCACCCGGTATTCCGCGTGTTTGGCGGTGTCGGCACGCTGGCGAATGTGAGCTTCAGGCGGTCTGCGCTGGTGGACGCGGGCGCATCGGCCGACGTCGTCGCCCGCTACTCCGACGGGACGCCTGCGCTCGTGGAGGAGGCGTCGGGGGAGGGTCGCGTGCTGCTGTTCGCATCGGACCTGAACAACGCCTGGAACGACTTCCCGCTGCAGCCGGCCTTCGTTCCGTTCCTGCACGAATCGCTGCGCCATCTCGCGGCTTCGCGCCCGGCGGCGACCGAGTATCTCGTTGGCGCGTTGCCGGGCGGGCCGGGCAGAACCCCCGGGGTTGTGAACGTTGCAGCGCGGCGTGTGGCCGTCAATGTCGATCCCCGGGAATCGGATCCTGCGAGGAGCACGGCGGAGGCGTTCAGGACAAGCGTTCTGGGATTGACGGCTGGCGCCGCGCGCCAGGCCGGTGTTGATGCCGAGCAGCGCGAGGATGGACAGCGATTGTGGCAGTACGCGTTGCTGCTCATGGTAGTCAGCCTGGCGGCCGAGGGAATGCTGGGACGGAGGCTGGGATGATGGGCAATCAATACTCCGAACTGTCGGGGCTACTGGCCCGCGTGCGGAACAGATGGCGTGCTGTCGCCGCGCTCCGTGCGTGGACGCTGGCGGCTGCCGCCACGTCGCTCGTCCTCGCCCTTGCGCTCGTCACGCAGCGCTTCGTCGCACCCGACGGGTTTGCGCTGGTCGCCCTGTGGCTCGTGGCGGCGGCGGCTGTGCTTGCGTGCATCGGATCGATGATCGTCCCCCTGCGGCGAGCGCCCGGCGACCGTCGGATTGCCCGATTCATCGAGGAATGCTGCCCTGAGCTCGAGGATGCGCTGGTGACGGCGATTGCCGAGCGAGGTGCGCGCGAGCCGGGTCCGATGGCGCAGGCGGTTGTCGGAGATGCGGTGCGGCGCACGCGTGCGCTGGATCTCGATCGCATCGTCAGCATGCGGGCGTTGCGGGGAGTGGCGATGCGAGCGGGTGCCGCCACCATGGTCCTCGTGATTCTCGGCGTGTTCTCTTTCGGACCGATGGCGCGGGCCGCGCGCGTCTTTGCCCTGTATCTCTTTCCCGAGTCCCTCGTCGTCGACGTCATGCCGGGCGACGTCAAGCTGCGTGCCGGCCAGTCGCTGAAGATCGTCGCGAAGCTCACCGGTGGCGTCCCCGGCCTCGTGCCGGTGCTGCGCACGGAAGAAGGCGGCGGCTTCCGCGAGACGCGGATGGAGCCCGACGCGGACGGCTTTGCGCTCTCCTTCGACGACGTGGACGAGGGATTCGAGTACTCGGTCACCGCCGCCGGGACGACGACGCGTGATTACACCGTCACCGTCATTCGTCCGCCCCGTGTCGAGCAGATCGATCTGCGCTACGAGTACCCGAAGGTGTTCGACATGGAGCCGCGGCTGGAGGAGGATGGCGGCGACATCTATGGACCGGCAGGCACGGTGGTCCGTCTGGCGGTGCATACAGACAAGCCCGTGACGGAAGGCGCGCTGACGCTGGGTGACGGCAAGCGAGTCGTGCTCACCGGCGGCGAGCGCGTCCTCCAAGGCGCGCTGACCATCGTGGACGACGGCTCGTATCGCGTGGCGTTGTCGGACGCGGACGGCCTGAGCAACCCTGGAGAAACCGAGTACTTCATCCGCACGCTCGAGGACCGGCCGCCCGACGTCCGCATCATCAAGCCTGCCAGCGATCGGAAAGCGACGCCGATCGAAGAGGTCACGATAGACGCGCGCGCCGACGACGACTTCGGCATAGCGGCGCTCGACCTCGTCTACGCCGTGCGAGGCGGCCGGGAGACGGTCGTGCCGTTCCGGCGTCGCGGCTCGGGATTGACCGTCAATGGCGAGTACACGATCTACCTCGAAGACCTCAAGGTCGCGCCGGGCGATTTCGTCACCTACTACGCGCGCGCGCGTGACGTGAGCCGCGGCAAGCGCTCGTCGGAAGCACGAAGCGACATCTTTTTCCTCGAAGTCACGCCGTTCGAGGAGGAGTTCGTCGCCTCGCAGACCCAGGGTGGCGCCGGCAGCCAGGATGAGCGCTCGATCGAAGACCTGGTCGAGTCGCAGAAGGAAATCATCACTGCCACCTGGAAGCTCGATCGCCGGGCACGTGATGCCGGTGGACGCTCGCAGGAGGACATCAAGACGATTGCGAGCGCGCAGGGCGAGCTGCAGCGGCGGGCGGGCAGCGCCGCAGCGCAGATGCGCCGCGCCAACGATGTGCGACGGCGTCTTCCCGGCGCAGGCCGCGGAGGCAGTCAGGCCGAGTCCTCCGACAGTGCGATGACGAGGGCGGCCGAGGCGATGGGCCGCGCGCAGCAGCAGCTCGAGGCACTCAGTACCTCCGGGGCGTTGCCGCACGAGATGGCTGCGCTGAACGAGCTGCTGCGCGCGCAGGCGGAGGTCCGCCGCCGCGAGATCCAGCGGCAGCAGCAGTTCGCCAACGGCCAGGGAATGAACCGGCAGCAGCAGGATCTCTCGTCGCTGTTTGACAGGGAGCTCGCGAAACAGCAGCAGACGAACTACGAGACGCCGAACACCGGTGAGACGCGGCCGGAACAGCGCGATCAGAAAGACGAGCTCGACAAGGTGCGCGAGCTCGCACGCCGCCAGGATGCGCTCAATCGCGAGCAGCAGGAGCTCGAGAAGAAGCGCCAGGGCATGCAGGACGAGGAGCTGAAGCGTCAGCTCGAGAGGCTGACGCGCGAGCAGACCGAGCTCCGGCGGCAGGCGGAGGAGCTTGCGCAGAAGCTCCAGCAGGCACAGCAGCAGGCGCAGGGCCAGCAAGGTCAGCAGGGGCGACAGGGCGGCCAGGGGGCCCAGGGCGGTCAGGGTGGCCAGGGAGGCCAGAACCAGGCCAGCCGCGAGATGCAGCAGGCGTCGGAAGAAATGCAGCAGGCGGCCAACGAGCTGCGGCGGCAGGACACCCAGCGGGCAGCCGAGCGCAGCAGCCGCGCGCTCGAGCGCCTCCGCGACCTGGAGCAGCGGATGCGGAGCGCGCAGCCCGACGATCGCCGCCGCGCGCTCGGCGAAATGCAGCTCGAGTCGCGCCAGCTGGCCGATGCGGAGCGGCGGCTCGCCGCCGAGTCGCAGCGGAGCCGCGGCAACGACGCAGATGCGCCACGCCGTCGTGCCTCGGAACAGGATCGGCTGGCAGAACGAATGGAGCGGCTGGAGCGGTCGGTCCGCCAGCTGGCGGACGGACCACAGGGCCAGCAGGCACAGGGCCAGCAGGGACAAGAGCAGCGGGGACAAGGGCAGCAATCACTGGGGCAGCAGGGACAGCAGAGTCAGGGCCAGCGCAATGCCCTTGGCGAAGCGGCCCGTGAGCTGGACCGGCAGCGGCTGTCCGAGCGCATGCGGGAGATCGCGCGCGCCGAGCGCCAGGCATCGGCGCAGACCCCGTCGGAGTCCGGCGGCCGTCAGTCGGGCTCGCAGAACCCGCGCTCGGGAGAGAGCCAGCCGGGACCGGGTCAGCAGGCGCCGCAGGGGCAACAAAGCCCACAAGGCCAGGAGAGGTCGAGCGAAGCACAGCGTGCAAGCGCGCAGGAAGGGCAGGCCATCGCTCGCGACCTCGATCGGCTGGCGGAGCGGCTCGGCGCGGCCAACGGTCAGGGCGGTGAGTCGGACCAGCTTTCCGAACAACTGTCGCGGATCCGCGATCTGCGCGAGCAACTGTCGCAACTCGAGCGGCAGTTGTCCGAGCTGAAGAAGAATGGCGAGGCACAGGAGGGGGAGGGACAGCAGCCCGGCGAGCGCGCGCAGAACGGGCGGGGCCAGGGACCGCCGATGGGCAATGGTGACAACACGCCCTGGGACGGCGCGCGCGACCTTCTCGATAACATGCGGCGCGCGATCGAGTACGAGACACCCACGGCCAACGAGTTCAACCCGGGCAGGTCGGCGCCGGGCACCGAGGCCTGGAAGCAGGATTTCACCCAGTGGGACGAGCTGAAGGTGCAGCTGGCCGCCGCGCTCGAGCGCGCAGAGAACAACACCGCGGCGCGGCTGCGGAGCCAGCAGGCCACCGATCGGCTGAACGCCGGCGCCGCGCAGGGAGTTCCCGAGCAGTACCGGCGGCTCGTGGATCAGTACTACCGTGCCCTCGCTTCGCAGAAGGACAAACGATGACGGGCGTGCCGTTCACCCTTCTCGGTTCTCGCTTCTCGGTTCGTGTTCAGGTTCAGTTCGGAGTTCCGCGTTCGGGGTTCGAGGTTGATGGTTCGAGGTTCGCGGTTCAGGGTTCGAGGTTCGACGTGAGTGTCAAGCCGCCGCCCTTCGAGTCGCCCCCCGAACTTGAACACGAACCGAGAAGCGAGAACCGAGAAGGGTGAACCACAGAGTTCTTGACATGCAGTTTGCCATCGGTCTCCCCTGGTGGGCGCTCGTGCTTCTCGCTGCCGCAATCGTTGCGGTGGCGTGGGGTGCGTACGCCGGCGCCATCGTGCCGTTGACCCGGCAGAGGCGCGGCGCGCTGGTCACGCTTCGCGTGCTGACGTTGTTGCTCCTGGTTGCGTGCCTCCTCCGTCCCGTCCGCGTGATGCCCCCGGACCAGGAGAACCACGCTGTCGTGCCGATTCTGGTCGACGCGTCGCGCAGCATGCGGCTCGCCGATGCGGACGGTCGACCGAGGATCGACGCCGCGCGGGCGATCGTGAGCAGCCTCCAGCCGCAACTCGGCGCGCACTTCAAGCCGGAGATCTGGACGTTTGGCAGCGACCTGGAGCGGCCCGCCGGCGACAGGCCGATCGCAGCCGATGACGAGCGGAGCGACTTGTCGGGCGCGTTGCGCGCCGTGCAGGAGCGGTACCGCGACCAGCTGCTCGCCGGTGTCATCGTCATCTCCGACGGCGGCGATACGAGCGCTCAGGAGGCTTCGACGGTGGTTGGCGATGCAAGCGTTCCTGTCTACGCCGTCGGAGTGGGCTCGCCGCGCGCGCCGACTGATTTCGAGGTGCTCGACGTCTCGGCCGGCGAGGCGGCATTGACCGAATCCTCCATCGACCTCACGGTTGCCGCGGTCAGTCGCGGAGCGGCAACGCCGTTCGACGTGCGGGTGCTCGAGAACGGCCGCCCGATCGACGTGCGGCGAGTGACGCCGGAAGCTGGAGGCGGTCCTGTCCGGACCGTGATCACCGTCTCACCGCCGCGTGAGACGGCGACGCTCTACACGGTTGAGATTCCGTCCGCTTCGAGCGAGCTGGTGTTCGAGAACAATCGCCGGAGCGTCCTCGTCGAGCCCCCGGGGCGGCGGCGGCGCGTGCTCGTCATCGAGGGCGCCCCGGGCTTCGAGCACAGCTTCATCAAGCGCGCGTTGATGCTCGACGCCGGCATCGAAGTGGATTCCGTCGTGCGAAAGGGGCGCGACTCCCAGGGAGACGCCACCTATTTCGTCCAGTCCGTGTCGGAGCGGGCGGCTCAGCTGGCGAGCGGGTTTCCCAGCAACCGCGCCGCGCTGTACCAGTACGACGCCGTGATCCTGGCGAACATCGAGCCCGATTCGCTCTCGCGCGTGCAGCTCGAGATGATCGCGGACTTCGTCGGGGACCGCGGCGGCGGGCTCCTGGTGCTTGGAGCCAAGTCTTTCGCGCAGCAGGGGCTGATGGGCACGCCCATCGAGGACGTGCTCCCCGTGGCCCTGAGCGATCGCGGGAGCGGCGTGCTGCGCGCGTCGGCGCGCCGCGGAGAACGCTACACCGTTTCAATCACCCCGGACGGGGAGTCGCACCCGGCCATGCGCATCGGGGCCACGCCAGACGAGATCGCCCGGCGCTGGAGCAGCGTGCCGGCGCTCGCCGGCGCCGCCACCCTCGGCGCCCCGCGGCCTGGCGCGCGGGTGCTGGCGCTCATCCGTGCCGATGACGGGACTCGGCCGCTCGTGGCGGTGCAGCGCTTCGGCCAGGGACGGTCGATGGTCTTCACCGGCGAGGCGTCGTGGCGCTGGCGCATGCGGATGCCCTCGACCGATCGTACCTACGAGCTCTTCTGGCGGCACGCCGCACGCTGGCTGTCGGCCGCCTCCCCGAACCCCGTGGCGATCGCGCCGCTGGCGGGCCTGGCGCCGGGCGAATCCGGCGCGCTCACCGTGGACGTTCGAAACGATGAGTTCGCGGCGATGCCCGACGCAGAGGTGCAGATGCGGGTCACGCTACCCGGCGGCGAGACGCGTGCGGTGCGCGCCGCGCTCGCCGATCCGCGCATCGGACGGTATTCGGGGGAGCTCGTGTTCGAGCAGTCAGGCATCTACCGCGTGGCGGTTGAGGCGCGACAAGGCACGACACTCCTCGGCACCTCCGAGCGATGGGCCCTCGTTGGCGGCGCGGACGCCGAGATGTCGGATCCCCGCCTGAACGAAGACGTGCTCCGCCGGGTCGCCCGCGCGAGCGGCGGTCGCTACGTGCCCCCTCGCGACGCCTCCGAGATTCCCTCCCTGCTCGAGTCGCAGGCGGCCGACCCCGGCGCGCCGCGTCTGCTGGAGCTCTGGCATCAGGGCTGGATCTTTGCGGCAGCAATCATGCTTCTGGCCGTTGAATGGTTCCTGCGACGCCACTGGGGTCTTCGTTGAGACGTCTCCTGTTTCTACTGGCATTGTTGTGGTTCGCGGCGCCGGCCGGCGCCGCGGAACGCTACGCCATTGTCGTGTCGGGGGTCTCCGGAGGCGAAAAGTACGCCCAGCAGCAGGAGAAATGGCGGGCCGACCTCACCGGTGCCCTGAAGACCACTCTCGCGTTTCCCGAGGCGAACGTAGTGGTGTTTTCCGAACAGAGCCCGGACTCGCTCAAGTCGACGGCCGAGAACCTGCGCCGGGTGTTCGGCGACCTGCGCCAGCGCGTGACGAGCGACGACACTCTGCTGGTGGTGCTCCTCGGCCATGGCACGTTCGACGGGTCTGACGCGAAGTTCAACCTCGTGGGACCGGATCTCACCGCCGTGGAATGGAAGGCGCTCCTCGCGGATGTGGCGGGCCGCCTCATCCTGGTGAACACGACCGCCTCGAGCTTCCCGTTCCTCGAGGAGCTTTCCCTGAAAGGGCGCGTGGTCATCACAGCGACCGACTCGGCGGCGCAGCGGTTTGCGACGGTCTTTCCGGAGTACTTCGTCAAGGCGATGTCCGACGTCTCGAGCGATTTCGACAAGAACGGCCGGATGTCGATCTGGGAAGTCTTCACCGCCGCCAGCGGGGGAGTGAAGCAGTACTACGAGCAGCGGGGCCAGCTCTCGACCGAGCGCCCGCTCCTCGACGATGACGGCGACCGCGTGGGGCGCGAGGCGCTGGCGCCCGGCATGGATGGCGCGCTGGCGAGGAGCCTGCACCTCGACGCCGTGCCCGGCACCGTCAGCGCCGACGTCGCGATCGCCGCGCTCGAGCGGCAACGCGCCGCCCTCGAGGCGCAGCTCGAAGATCTGAAGGGCCGGCGCTCCTCGATGTCAGAGGCCGACTATCAGGCGGAGCTGGAGAAGATCCTCGTCCAGCTTGCAAGGGTCGCGCAGCAAATCAGGCAAAGATCCTAGTCGTTCCCGCTTCCGGGTTCTCCCTTCTCTGTTCGTGTTCAATGTTCGTCGTTCAGTTCGCGGTTCTCGTTCGTGGTTCGTGGTTCCAGAACCGAGAACCGAACCCGAGAACTGAGAACGGAGAACTGAACCGCGAACCTGAACACGAACTGAGAAGGGGGAACAGAGAAGCGGGAACCACCGGGTTCAGTTGAGTTCGTTCCACCACTCCACCCGCTGCCGTTCCGGGCGGCGGAACACCCAGACGCCGCTGATGCCGGCCGCGAACCCGGCCGCGTGCGCCCAGAACGCGATGCCGCCTGCAGGTGCGCCGGCGTGCGTCGTGGCCAGCGATCCCACGCCGCTCAGCAGTTGCATCACGAACCAGAATCCGAGGAAGAAGATCGCCGGGATCTCCACGATCTGGATGAACACGAAGAGCGGCAGCAGCGTCACGATCCGCGATCGCGGGTAGAGCACGAAATAGGCGCCCATCACGCCGGCGATGGCGCCGCTGGCGCCGACCATTGGCACGACGGAGTCTGGGCTTGCCATCGTCTGGGCGAGCGCGGCGGCGGTCCCGCAGAGCAGGTAAAAGACCAGGAACCGGCCGTGGCCCATGCGGTCCTCGACGTTGTCGCCAAAGATCCACAGGTACAGCATGTTCCCGCCGAAATGCAGCAGGCCGCCGTGCAGGAACATCGACGTCAGCACGGCGACCCACGAGAACGCCGCCGGGATCAGGGCGAAGTAGAGGATGAACTCCTCGACCGCGTTTCCGATCGAGAGTTGGTAGAGGAAGACGAGCGTGTTGACGGCGATCAGTGAAAACGTCACATACGGTGTCGTACGCGACGGGATGACGTCGCGGAGGGGGATCATGCGCTCTGCGGTCTTCAGTCTACGGCCTTCGGTAGTACATTAACAACGCGGCACACTGAGACCGAAGCCTGGAGACCGTGGACCTCGATGCGTTGCAAGTACTGTCAGACCGAAATCGCCGACAAGGCGCTGATCTGCTATCGATGCGGAAACGCGACGACGGAGCCACGCATCAAGCCGCCGTCCGAGGGACCGCTGTTCGAACGTCCGCGCCGTTCGCGACTCCCGCTCGTCGCGCTGGTGATCATCGTCGTGCTGGCGCTCATCGCCGCCTGGGCGTTGGGGCTCATCGAGCTGCCGCCGATGGCGGAAGGCCGACCTGAAGGTCGGCCTCTACAGATGCGGGCGATCGTCGTAGAGGCCGACCCGGAACACCACTCGGTCTTCGTAGAGGCCGACCCGGAACACCACTCGGTCTTCGTAGAGGCCGACCTTCAGGTCGGCCTGGAGCACGGATTTATCCGCGCTCTTTGACGCCCTGGGAGATGCCCTGGAGGGCGTCTCCGACGCGCTTGTCCTTGCCTTCCTTGACCGCCAGGTCGCCAATCGAGACGATGCCGACCAGGCGCTCGTTTTCGACGACTGGCAGGCGGCGCACCTGGTGCTCGCCCATCAGGTCTGCGGCTTCGCGAGTGGACATCTCCGGCGAGGCGGAGATGACGCCGCCGCTGACGATATCGCGCACCGGCCGGTTCAGTTGCCCGTCCGCAACGGCGCGCACAACGATGTCGCGGTCGGTCACCATGCCGACAGGGCGGCCATTTTCCACGACCGGCACGACCCCGGTGTCCAGGTCGCGCATGATGCGCGCCGCGTTCTGAATGCTCTCGTCCGGCGAGATGGTCCGCGGGTTTGACGTCATCACATCACGAATATTCATGGGCTGGTTGCCTCCTCAAAATGGGGATCGGGATCCGGGATCGGGGATCCGGGAGCGCGATCGGCATCTCCAGTCGCCGGATCCCGGATCCGATCCGGGATCTTCGAAGCAAGACCCGCGCCCTGCCATCAAAAGGTCGGCCGTATAATCGAAGATGCGGATGAACACGCGCCCACGGACGGTCTTGCTCATCGCTCTGGCGGCTGCCAGTGTCGTGTTCTGCACGGTGCAGGATCGCGTGACGGCGGATGGAGCTCGGCAGTACGTCGAGATGCAGCGGGCGGCGGCTGTGGGACAGAGCAACCCGGTGACGCTCGATGAGATCATGAGGCCGGCCGTGCGGCGCTCTATTGAACAGGCCGCGGCGTGGAGCCTGGGTGTCCTGCTTACGGGTATCGTCTGGGCCGGGGTCCTGCGACGTCGGCGCGGAGGGGATACGTGAACGGCTCGCTGATCTACGACTGGAACCTCGACTCGCCGGTCTCGAAGCCGCCTGTGGTGATGCTGGATGACGAGACGCTGCGTGACGGGCTCCAGTCCCCCTCCGTGCGGGCGCCGTCGATCGAACAGAAGATCCGGATCCTCCACCTCCTGGATCGCATCGGCGTGGACACCGCCGACATCGGTCTGCCCGGCGCAGGTCCGCACGTCGTCAAGGACGTGGAACGGCTCGCGCGGGAGATCGGCGACGCGCGGCTGCGTATCCGGGCCAATTGCGCGGCACGCACCCTCATCGCCGACGTGCAGCCGATTGCCGACGTCACGCAGCGAACCGGCGTGCCGATCGAGTGCTGTTGCTTCATTGGCTCGAGCCCGATTCGCCAGTACGCCGAGGACTGGACCGTCGATCACCTGCAGCGCTGCACGGAAGAGGCCGTGAGCTTTGCCGTGTCGCAGGGCCTCACGGTGATGTACGTCACCGAGGACACCACTCGATCCGATCCCGACACCCTGCGGCGGCTGTTCAGGACCGCCATCCGGGCCGGCGCGTCGCGGATCTGCATTGCAGACACCGTCGGGCACGCGACTCCGGCCGGAGCGCGCGCCGTCGTGCGATTCGCGCGGCGCGTCATCGATGAGGCCGGGGGCACAGACGTCGCCATCGACTGGCATGGCCACCGCGACCGCGACATGGGGACGATCAACAGCGTGGCGGCGCTTGAGGCCGGCGCCTCGCGCGTCCATGGCACCATCCTCGGCATCGGTGAACGGGTGGGCAACACGCCGATGGACCTGCTGATGGTCAACCTGGTGCTCATGGGCTGGATCGAGCGTGACCTGACCCAGCTCGACGAGCTGGTGCACGCCGTCTCGGAGGCGACCGGGGAGCCGATTCCCGACAATTACCCCGTGTTCGGCCGCGATGCCTTCCGCACCGCGACCGGCGTGCACGCGGCGGCAGTCGTCAAGGCGTTCCACAAGAAGGACCCGGCACTGATGGACGCCGTCTATTCCGGCGTTCCCGCGCATCTCGTCGGTCGCGTCCAGCAGATCGAGGTGGGCCCGATGTCGGGGAAGTCAAACGTGGTGTTCTGGCTCGAGCGACGCGGGATCGAGGCCGACGAGGAGATGGTGGAGCGCATCTTCCGGCGCGCCAAGTCGTCGCTGACCGTCCTCACGGAACAGGAAATCCTCACCGAGATCGAGAACGCCCGCGCCTACGCGACGACGCGTCTCGACGCGTGAACGCAGTCGGCATCGGCAGTGGGCGGTAAGGCGGACCTAAAGGTCCGCCTCTACGACGCTCGCGTTTTTCGAAATGATCTCGTAGAGGCGGGTCTTCAGACCCGCCTGCGGCCCACCGCCCACTGCGGACTGATCAGAACCCCGCGCGACCGGCAGGCGTCGCGAGCCGCTTCTCGATGTGCGGCAGCGCGTCGAGCACGACGTCCCCGACGATCTGCAGACTACGGGCGCTGACGTGCTCGAGATCATCGAGCGGCGTGTGCCACGCCGCATAGTCCAGGTCGATGATGTCGATCGAAGGGACGCCGGCGGCCACGAAGTGCATATGGTCGTCGAGAATCGTCGTCTCGTCGTCGAGGAAGGTCGCTCGGTGCCCGAGCTTCGCGGCCGAGGCCCAGACGATCTCGTTCAGCCACGGCGTGGAATTCGAATCGCGCCGAATCGCGAGGTTCCGGTCGCCGATCATGTCGAGCAGGACAAGCGCCTTCAGCCCGGCGAGCGTGCCTGACTGCCGCGCGGCCTGCACGTAGTGGCGGCTCCCGTAAGTGTGGTCGTCGCCACGCCATTCGACGACCGCTTCCTCGCCGTCGAAGAACAGCAGCTCGATGGTGAACTCGCTCTGGCGGGATTTCAGGACGCGTCCCAGCTCCAGCACGGCGGCCGTGGACGACGCGCCGTCACTCGCGCCGAGGAAGCGGAACTGCTTGAACAGCTTCGTGTCGTAGTGCGTGGCGAGCACGATGCGGTCGGTGCGCCGCCCGGGAATCGTGGCGATGACGTTGACCATCCGCACGCGGCCGAGCGGCGTGCCGGCGTCGAACGCCTGCTCGCGCGCCTCGATGCCCGCTGCCTTCAGTTCCGCGATGATGTAGCGGCGGCACTCGGCGAGCGCCGCCGAACCGGCAGGACGCGGGCCGAAGCCCACCTGCCGGCGCAGGTGCTCCCACGCCCGGTTGCTGTCGAATCTCGGGGGATCGGGGGCCGGGGATCGGGGATCGGGCGTACTGGGGCGGGAGGACTGCGTCACGATCAGAATCAATACAAAGATGACAATCCGCATACCGATCCCCGATCCCCGATCCCTACTTCCGTTTCTCCAACGGAACATAGTTCCGCCGCGTGGCCCCGACGTAAACCTGCCGGGGACGGGCGATCTTCTGATCCGCGTCGAGGAGCATCTCTTCCCACTGCATGATCCAGCCAGAGGTGCGCGGGATCGCGAACAGCACGGGGAACATCTCCACCGGGAATCCCATCGCCTGGTAGATGAGGCCTGAGTAGAAGTCGACGTTGGGATAGAGCTTCCGCGTCACGAAGTACTCGTCCTGCAGCGCGATCCGCTCGAGCTCCAGGGCGATATCGAGGAGCGGGTTCTTGCCCGTGACGTCGAACACTGCGTCGGCCGTCTGCTTGATGACTTTTGCCCTGGGATCGTACGACTTGTAGACGCGGTGGCCGAAGCCCATCAAGCGGCCTTCGCCCGCTTTCACGCGCTTGATGAAGCCGGGCACGTTCTGGATGTGACCGACCTCGTTCAGCATCCGCAGCACCGCTTCGTTGGCCCCGCCGTGGAGCGGTCCGTAGAGCGCCGCTGCCGCGCCGGCCATCGCCGAATACGGGTCGACATGCGAGCTG
>DATDHP010000364.1:0-3385 GCA_036521515.1 Vicinamibacterales bacterium | reverse complement strand
TACAAGTTGAGCGTCGCCATCGACGGTGCCGCCGCGCTTCGCAGCATCGAGAAGAGCCCACCGGACCTCGTACTGCTCGACATCGTCATGCCTGGTCTCGATGGGTATGAGGTGTGCCGGCGACTGCGCGCACACGAGCCGACGCGGGAACTGCCGGTGATGTTTCTCAGCTCGCTCGAGGACGTCAGGAACAAGGCACAGGGCTTCGAGGTGGGCGGCAACGACTACCTCACGAAGCCATTCGAGCTGCTGGAGATCAAGGCGAGAGTCCGGTCGCTGCTCAGAGCCAAGGCATACGCCGACGCCGTTCGCGAAGCGATGGCCCGGGACCTGCGGATTGCCCGCGAGATCCAGATGGGTATCCTCCCCGCGGACCTCGCGGCCGCCACCAGAGGCACCGGCCTCGACGTCCATGCGGTCATCGAGCCGGCGCGTGAGGTCGGCGGCGATCTGTACGAAGTGCTGCGGGTGTCCGACAGCCGCGTCGTCGTGGCCCTGGGCGACGTGTCGGGAAAAGGCATTCCAGCCGCGCTGTTCATGGCGGTCGCCGTGACCGTGCTTCGCACGCTCGCCAGGCGGATCGCGGAGCCGGACGAGATTCTGCGCCGGCTCAACGACGAGCTGGCCGAACAGAATCCCCGGGGCATGTTCGTGACGCTGCAGTGTCTCGTATTCGACCTCGTGCAACGACGCGTGTCGTGTGCGGGCGCCGGACATCACCAGCTGGTCGTCGTTTCGCCGGGTCGCGCCCCGCGGCTGGCCTGCGCCTCGTCCGGACTTCCGGCAGGACTCATGCCGTCCAATCCGATCGACCGCGAGGCCCTGCCGCTCGAGCCCGGCGACACCTTCGTACTGTTCTCGGACGGCGTGTCCGAAGCGATGAACCCCGACGAGGATTTCTACGGCGAGGACCGGCTGCTTGCCGCGCTGGCCGAGACCTCCGGCGCGACGCCTGCGGAAATGGTGACGCATGTGCTGGCCGACGTTCGTGCGTTCACCGCCGGGGCCAAGCAGTCGGACGACATCACCCTGCTGGCCGCACGGTACGCGCCGCTGAAAGCGTGACTGTTGCAGTTCAGCGAGGGCGAAGAGCAAACCAGCGAGAGAGTCGGATGCTGTTCCGCCGCGACATCCTGCAGGGCATCGCCGAGGGCCGTGTGATGCTCGCCTTCAGGCGTTGGCGGCGGGCGCCGCCAGCCGACGGCTCTTCACTCCGCTCGCCGGTCGGCGTGCTCCGCCTCGATCGCGTCACCGTCGTCGACGAGGGCGACATCACCACGGAGGACGTGCGCCGCACGGGCATGTCACCCGACGAGTTGCGGGCGTCGATCGCCGGCGCGGGCACGCTCCTGCGCATCGAACTCCGTCTCGCCGGCGACGACCCGCGCATCGCCCTCCGAGAACGCCGGCCTGAGCACGCCGAGCTCGAGGCCATCGTCGCGAGGCCGGCCAGGATCGACGCCGCGTCCCCGACGCCCTGGACGACACGGTACCTGCAGCTCGTCGCCGACCAGCCCGGCATCGTCTCGCGCGTCCTCGCGCCGCAGGTAGACGCCGACGGCCGCCGTTCAAGCGACGGGTCCGACAGCTGAAAGAGCTCGGCCTCACCGAGAGCCTCGAAGCCGGCTACCGCCTCTCGCCGCGAGGCCGTGCGGTACTCGAGTGCCTCGTCAACGCGCGGTGATTCCGGACGTCTGTTCGCCGCATATTATGCGGCTATTGTGACTTATAATCACCGCAAGAGATGCGGCGAAATGCTCCGTATATCCACGCGCTGCCGGACTGGCCGAAGTTCCATTGGGATCAGACCCGCCTCGCGAGCACACTGGCCGCAGTGCGTCACCAACAGGGACGCCTGATTGGTCGCATGGAGGCGCTTGGCTTCCCGCTCCAGCAGGAAGCCACGCTCCAGGCGCTCACCGAAGAGACGGTCAAGAGCAGTGAAATCGAGGGGGAGAGGCTCGATACCGCGCAGGTTCGTTCATCGATCGCGCGTCGCCTCGGTATGGACGTTGGCGGCGTCGACGTCGTGGACGGACGAATCGAAGGCGTCGTCGAGATGATGCTCGACGCAACCGGCAACTACGACCAACCTCTAACCGCCGAGCGGCTATTTGGCTGGCATGCCTCGCTGTTCCCCACGGGCCGCAGTGGCATGCGGAAGGTGCGCGCGGGCGCATGGCGCGACGACAGTACTGGCCCGATGCAGGTCGTTTCTGGTCCCGCTGGACGTGAACGTATTCACTTCGAGGGTCCAGCCGCAAAGCGGCTCGATCGCGACATGAGGACGTTTCTCCGGTGGTTCAACGAGGGCACTGGTCCCGCAGTGCTCGACGACGTGCTGAAGGCCGGACTCGCGCATCTCTGGTTTGTGACAATCCATCCGTTCGACGATGGCAATGGCCGAATCGCGCGAGCCATCGCGGATCTCGCGCTGGCGCGCTCGGAAAACAGCGCTCAGCGGTTCTATAGCATGTCGGCGCAGATCCGCCGGGAGCGGAACGATTACTACGGCATCCTCGAGCGCACGCAGAAGGGCACGCTGGACGTGACACCTTGGATGGAATGGTGTCTCGGCAGCCTTGGCCGCGCGATCGATGGCGCACAGACGACGCTCGCGGCGGTCCTGCGGAAGGCAGGTTTCTGGCAGGCCCTGCGCGACGTTCCAATCAACGAGCGTCAGCGTCTGATCCTGAATCGGCTGTTGGACGGTTTCGAGGGCAAGCTCACGTCGTCGAAATGGGCGGCCATCGCGAACTGCTCCTCGGACACAGCGCTACGCGACATTCTCGATCTCGTCGAGCGTGGCGTACTGGTGCGCAATCCGGGAGCAGGTCGCAGCACCAGCTACTCTCTCGCGGACATTCGATCGGGACGCGCGGCCGGCCGGCGTCTGATCGGTCATCCCTGAAATTCGAGCGAGTGGGGAGCCCTCGTCGCAGGGTGCCGGAAGTCATGGATCGCGATCGTGACGTCCGGCACATGCGCCCCGCAGCAGCGGCGGGCACAATCATCCCATGCTGAAACACGTTCTCAGACGAAGAGACGGCGGCCGTATCACGAAAGGACGCATCGGATGAACGCTCGTCACGTGTTGATGCTGGCGGCGATGATCACGACGGTGAGTGCCGGGACTGGCTCGGCGATGATTCAGGCACCCGTGGCTTCCGGAACAGTCGTCGTGACGATCACGGGAGTTCGAAACGCTGTCGGCCGCATTCGCGTCGCCTTGTTCAACCAGACCGCAGGCTTTCCGGAGGACGGATCGGCCGCCTACCGCGCGGTCGTGGCACGCATCAGCGACGGTCGGGCGGAGGTTCGCTTCGACGACCTGCCGCTGGCGGACTATGCCGTGTCGATGTATCACGACGAAAATGACGACGGA
>DATDHP010000363.1:0-4895 GCA_036521515.1 Vicinamibacterales bacterium | reverse complement strand
CCGACATCACCACGGAGACCATCCAGACGCTGGCAGACGGCAATCGCATCGAGCGGCGATCGACGAGCCAGGTCGCACGCGACAGCCACGGGCGCGTCCGGCGCGAGCAGCAGCTCGCCGCCATCGGTCCCATCCTGCCGCAGGGGGACGTTCGCATCGTGACCATCAGCGACCCGGTGGCCGGTGTGCACTACTCATTCGATCGTGACCGCAAGGTGGCGACGCGATCGCCGATGCCGTTCGTCAAGCGAATCGAGGGCGGCGTTCGGGTGGAGGTCGAAAAAGCCGCCGCCGGGCGTGTCGAGCGGCGAGTCATGGTCGCCGGGCGCGCCGCCGCCGCCGCCCCGGAGGGGTCCGACGTCCGGACGGCGACACTCGGCACCAGGGACATGGAAGGCGTGCGCGTCGAGGGCACACGATCGACCGTCACCATTGCGGCGGGCGCCATCGGCAACCAGGCGCCTATCGAGATCGTCAGCGAGCGTTGGTATTCGCCGGAGCTGAAGACGGTGATCCTGTCGCGCCGGGTTGACCCCCGCTCCGGCGAGACGACGTATCGTCTCGAGAACATCGTGCGCGCGGAGCCGCCGGCAGACCTGTTCCTCGTACCTGCTGACTACAAGGTCGACACGGCGCGTCCATTCGGCGCGGGGACCTTCGTGCCGCGGCCATCGAAGTGATCACTAACCCCAGTGTTCCCGGCTCGCCTGTGTTGAGAGCGATTACGTCACACCGAGGCACCGAGACACCGAGAAACACGTGAGAAGTTGCCTCGGTGCCTCTGAGCCTCGGTGTGTCGTGATCATCAACGCACGTGAACAAAGGTCTACGTCTGGTGCCGTTCGAGCTCGAGCAGGTCCCCCAGGACGGCGGCCACGCCGTCGCACGTCGCATTCGTGAGCACGAGGAGTGCCCCGCCGAAGGTCTGGACGGGCACCGTGTCAGCGCGGTCCGGCCGCCCGGTGATCGCGATCAGGATAGGCAGGTGGCGCGTGACAATGTTGCCCTGCAGGCGCCTCACCAACGTGGTCCCGGGCTCGGCGTCGTCGGTCGCGGTCAAGTGGACCACGACCGCGTCGGCACTCGTGGCGGCGTGAAACGCCGCCTCGGCATCGCCGAATGCGAGGACCTCGAAATGGTGGCGGCGGAGCTCCTCTGCGCAGTTCGCCGTCGACTCAACCACGAGAACGTAACGCGGCCGCTCCATGGCGCCAGAGGCCGCAAAGCCGATACCGGACAGCCACCGACCCGGCGGAAACTGAACGAGCTCGCCGGAAATCACAGCAGCCCGACGGTTTGCGGGAAACGGTCCGGCCGGGCACTCTCCTGCCGAGCCAGCGAAGGACGAGCGTGTAAGAATATCGATGAACGCGTAAGAATTACGCGTCGGGGGCAACGTGCTCGACCAGGCTGGAGAACTGACGAGCTCGCATGCACTGTTCGTGATTCGTGATTCGTGATTGATTCGTGACTGCCGGGATTCGTCGTTCAAATCACGAATCGCGAATCACGAATCACGAATCCTCAGGACGATTTTTCCGAACTGCCGACCTTCCTCCATGCGTCTGTGTGCCTCCGCAACGTCGGCGAACGCCATGATCTGGTCGACGATCGGGCGTAGTCCGTCTGCGTAGAGCTGCGCCATCGCGGCGAATTCGGCGCGCGTACCCATCGTGCTTCCCAGCACGTTCAATTGTTTCCAGAAAATACGTCGAACCTCGACGTGCCCGGCCGGTCCCGTCGTGGCGCCGTACGAAACGAGGCGCCCGCCAGGCGCCAGCAGGTCGAGGGCCTTGTTGAACGTGTCGCCGCCTGCGCCGTCGATGACCACGTCGGGGCGGCCGCCGATCGCGTCGACGAGTGCGCGCGGCCAGTCGGCGCTCCGATGGTTGACCCCGCCGGTCGCGCCATGCGTGCGCGCGGCCTCGAGTTTCCCGTCGCTCCCGGACGTGACGTAGACCCTGGCGCCGAGGTGGATCGCGATGCGCAAGGCGGAGGTCGCCACGCCGCCGCCGATGCCCGTCACCACCACTGTCTCTCCCGCTTTCACCCGGGCGCGGGTGACCAGGGCGCGGTAGGCCGTGACCGAGGCCAGCGGTACCGCTGCTGCCTCCTCGAACGAGAGGTGAGCGGGCTTTCTGTGCAGATGGTCGGCGGGCACCTTCACGAGCTCCGCGTAGGTGCCGTCGGAGGGCAGGCCGAGCAGGTGGAACGACGGACCCTGCGCCCGGTCGTCGGGTCCCCAGTTGAAGGACGGGTCGATGATGACCTCGTGTCCGCGCCACGACTCGTCGACGCCCGCCCCGGTTTCGACGACGTCCCCCGCGCCGTCCGACCCGAGGATCACGGGCAGCGTGATGCCGGCGTATTGGCCCTGCCGAATGAAGACATCGCGGTGATTCAGCGCCGCGGCGTGCAGCCGCACCACGACTTCGCCCGGGCCGGCGTGCGGATCCGGCATCTCTTCGACACGCAACACGTCAGGGCCGCCAAACGCGCGAAGCGGAACGGCTTGCACAGATTCGGTCTCTTTGCGGAGTCTAATGACTTTTCATCCGCGGTGAATTAGTATCCGATTCCCCACCGGCCCCCTGTGTTGACAACCCGATATCACGAACATGAGGAGATGTGTTCATGCGCGTATGGCTATCGATCTGTGTTGTGGCTTTGACGGCGATTGCCATTCCAACCCGGCTGCCGCTCACCATCTCGGCGTCGGCCGCGGAGGTTCGTTCCGAACGGCACGCCCGCCCGCCGGACAACGTCGTGCTCAGGTGGAACAGTGCGCTCCTCGAGGCGGTCCGGCACACGGGATTTCGCCCCGTGTGGACGGCGCGCGCCCTCGGCGTGGCGCACACGGCGATGTTCGATGCCTGGGCGGCGTACGACCGTGCAGCCGTGGGCGTCCACTGGAGCGAGAGCCTTCTTCGCCCGCGATCGGAGCGGACGGCTGCCAACAAGGGTATAGCGGTGAGCTTTGCGGCCTACCGGACGCTTGTCGACCTGTTTCCCTCGGAGACGGTCAGCACTTTCGACCCGTTGATGGCCGAGCTCGGCCTCGATCCCCTGAACGACTCCGTCGATGTGTCCACGCCCGAGGGGATCGGAAACGTCACCGCCGCGGCAGTGATCGCATTCCGTCACACCGACGGGTCGAACCAGCTGGGCGATATCAATGGCGGCGCGCCGTACTCCGATTACACCGGCTACGTACCGATCAACTCGCCTGACCAGCTCATTGATCCGAACCGGTGGCAGCCGCTTCGAGGCGCCAATGGCGTGGTGCAGACCTTCCAGGCGCCGCACTGGGGGCGCGTCACGCCGTTCGCGCTCACCTCCGCCGATCAGTTCCAGCCACGGCCGCCAGCGATGTCTCCCGGCGGTCGGTACTTCCTCCAGGCGGAGGCAATCCGCAGGCTCAGCGCACGGTTGACGGATCGTCACAAAGTGATCGCGGAGTACTGGGCGGACGGGCCGGCCACGGAAACGCCGCCCGGCCACTGGAACCTGCACGCACAGTTCGTGTCTCGCCGCGATCGGCATACGGTGGACGAGGACGTGAAGATGTTCTTCGTCCTCGGCAACGCGCTGCTCGATGCCGGCATTGCCGTCTGGGAGTGCAAGGTGTTCTACGACTACGTCCGGCCCGTCAGCGCCGTGCGGTTCATCTTCGCGGGCTCGCAGATCGCAGCGTGGGGCGGGCCCTTCCAGGGGACGCGGTTGATTCCTGCGGAAGAGTTCCAAAGCTACATCGCGACGCCGCCGTTCGCGGAATACACGTCCGGACACAGCGCATTCAGCGCGGCGAGTGCCGAGGTGCTGACCCTCGTCACGGGCAGCCGGTTCTTCGGCGCCTCGTTCACGTTCAAGGCTGGCGCGTCGACCATCGAGCCTGGCGCAGTACCAGCGACGGATATCACGCTCAGATGGCTCACGTTCGACGCAGCGGCGGACCAGGCGGGGCTGTCCCGCCGGCTCGGCGGTATTCACTTCCGCCAGGGCGACCTCGAGTCGCGGGTCATGGGCAAGCGCATCGGCCGCCAGGCGTGGCGCAAGGCGCTGACCTACTTCGGCCGGCCCTGATGCCGGCGCGCGACCTGAAGCGCACGGGCCCGACCCTTGCAGCCACTACCTCGAGAGTCCAGTGAGCTCGGCTGTGTGGCGGAAGGGGTGGTAAGCGCCGGTCTGTCTTCTCGTGAAGGAGGTCAGGAATGCGCGCTCGTTCGAGCTCCACGTTGCGAACGGTGCAGGCGTTGCTGATGGCCGCAGTCATAAGCGTTGCCGGATGTGGTGACGACGACAACGGCTCGCCGACGGCTCCGACCCCTCAGGTCCAGGCGGCGATCGGCGTCATCGCGAACAACCATAGTGAGGGCCACGCGGCCGTCGTGACGGCGGCTCAGATATCCGGGGGCCGTGCGCTCACCATGGACATCCGCGGGAGGGCGGACCACAGCCACATGCTCGAGCTCACCAACGACGACGTGGTTCGCCTGCAGAATCGCCAGCGCGTGGACCGCAATGCGTCGATGCAAAACAACCACAGGCATCGCGTGACGTTCAACTGACTGCCACGAAGGTCACCAACGCCACGAAGAACACGAAGACGGGACAGCCACAAAGGACACAACGAGCACAAGGTTCTTTCGCGAATACCCATCGTCACGTTAGCGGAGTCGCTGCACGGATACGGGCCGCGGAGACGCGGAAACGCGGAGACCAGCCGGTCCACGCCTCTGCGCCTCCGCTGCGCCGTGGCATTGAAGGCGCGTGACTCAGCGGCAACCTGACGGCCTCCTGACGAAGAATTCAGAAAGTCTTCAGTTTCCACGCCGCGAAACTCGGATAGCGTGTGCCGCACCCGTTGCTTCCGAGGAGATGTCGATATGCGTGGT
>DATDHP010000362.1:0-2006 GCA_036521515.1 Vicinamibacterales bacterium | reverse complement strand
TCCTGCAGCGGATCCCACGCCCCGCCGTCGTGGCGGTACGCACTCGTCATCAGCGCGGTTGACACCTGCTGCACCAGCCGCAGCGAGACGCCGGTGTTGCGCTCCACGAGCGCCTGCTCGATCGCGGCCATCAGACGCGGGCCCGGGTAGGCGAAGAAGAACTCCAGCGCCGCGACGTCGCCGAACAGGCCCAGGGCCTCCGCCACCAGCGAGTCCTCGAGCCGGCCGCGAGTGGCCGCCGCCTGCCAGGCCCGCACCACCGCGGAGAGCTGCCGCCACCGGTCGGTGCGCGCCTCGGCGGCAGAGAAGAAGTCATTGAGAGGGGCGGCCGGCGCCGGAACGGTCGCAGGCGGCTGAACTGTCGTGTCTGTCAACATGGGCGCTCTCCCGAAGCTGAACGCGGACTGGCCGTCGCTGCACATGCAGCACTCGCGAGGATACGAACCGCCGGTGAGGGCGCCTATGCGTTTCCGGCGCGGCCAGATCACGAACCGCAGAGACACGGAGACACAGAGCTTCTGAACTGGTCTCAATCGAAATTCGTCTCTGTGCCGCTGTGCCTCCGTGGTTCGCGATCTGGCGCGCCGCCGAATTCGCATAGTCGGCATCGCGGTGCGCCCGGTAACGTGCGTTCAGGCATGGTGGTCAACAAGTCGTTCGAGCCGCCACACCTCGTCGTGGCGGCACTCGCCGGTGTCGTGACAACGAGCGACCAGCGTGAGCTCGTCGGCTGGGTTCGGGAGTCGATCGAGCGCGCGGGCGGGGTTCGCCTGCTGGTGACGCTCGGGCAGTTCCACGGCTGGCAGCCCTCCGGCTCGTACGACGACCCGGCGTTATGGCTTCGGGACGACGAGGGCGTGTCGAAGATCGCCATCGTCGGCGAGGCGGCATGGAGGCGCACGGTGCTGACCGTGATCGGCCAGCCGCTGCGACGTATCCCGATCGACTACTTCGATACGGAGGCGGCGGCACGGCGGTGGCTCTCATCGGAGTCGGAGAACGCACTGTCCAGCTGACCACCGTACGCCGCAGTGGTCTCTTCCCCGCAGGGAGCGCAAGGAGATCTTCATGAGTACCTGGTTACGTCTTGCGGTTCGAGTCCTTGGCTGCAGCGCGGCGCTGCTCGTCGCCGCCTCGACTTGCGCCGCCCAGGAGACGACGGTTGCCGGCGGCACGCCAGCCTCGCCACCGGCGGTCGGCACGCCGGCGACCGGCGCGGGCGAGCCGACGCAAGGCGCGCAGCCGGAGACACCCGCCCCGGACGGATTCAGAATGGGGGCGTTCACGTTCAAGCCTGGCGGGCGCGTCAAGCTCGACGTGATCCGCGATTTCAAGCCGATCGGCTCCGAGGACTCGTTCGACCCGCGCACGATCCCGCTCGACGGGAGCGAAGGCACCGCCTCGAACGTCCACGCCAAGGAGACGCGCCTCAGCCTCGACGTCCGCGGCATGGCCGAGGGCCGGGAGCTGCGGATGTTCATCGAGACCGACTTCTACGGCACGAGCAGCGCCCTGCGTCTGCGCCACGCCTACGGGGGATACGGCGGCCTGCTGGCGGGCCAGACCTGGTCCACCTTCATGGACGACGACAACCTGCCGCGGACCATCGACTTCGAGGCGCCGATGGCCTTTGCCTCGATCCGCCAGGCACAGGCGCGCTGGACGCAGAAACTCGCCGAGACGATCACGTGGTCCGCTGCCGTCGAGGACAACAAGTCAGCGATCATCCCTCCGGTGGACATCGTCGGGAAGGCCGAGTATCCGATGCCGGATCTCGTGACGCGCTTCCGATTCGATCTGCCGGGCGGACACGTGACGACCGCGGCGTTCCTCGGCGAAGCCCGCTTCCGACCCGCCGAGGGCGAGGCCGACTCGGTCACGTTGTGGGGCACGATGGGGTCGGTCAAGTTCACCACGGTCGGACGCGACTACGTGTACAGCGTGTTCACCCTCGGCGAGGGCATCGGCCGCTACCGCGGCGGCACAACCGCCGTGCCCGACGAGAA
>DATDHP010000361.1:0-4725 GCA_036521515.1 Vicinamibacterales bacterium | reverse complement strand
CACTTCGCCGACAAGTCGGCGCTGCTGTCGGCTGTTGCCAGCGACGGGTTTCGAATGCTCCGCCTGGCGCTCGTCGACGCATGGGAGCGTGAGGGGCGGGGACGCGCCGGCTTCGAGGCGATGGGGCTCGCCTACGTCCGGTTCGCCGTCGCCAACCCGTCGCACTATCGCGTGATGTTTGGAGGCTTCCTCGCCCGGCCCGCGCCCGATCCCGGGTTGTCGCAGGAGGCGTCCGGCGCGTTCCAGGTCCTGGTCGACTCGCTCGTCGCGCAGCAGCAGGCGGGTCTCGTGCGGCCCGACGATCCGTTACAGCTCTCCCGCATGATCTGGGCGATCGTGCACGGCATCGCGATGCTGGCGATCGACGGCCATCTGCCGCACCAGGGGGCCGATGGAGAATCACTGGCCGCGTTCGCGATCGAACGCATACGACGCGGAATCGCCGCGGCATCCTCTGCCCCGACGAACCGCGGAGACACGGAGACCTAATCACGAATCCTCGGACTGTCATATCGTGTCATAACTGACGGCGGCTGGACTCTTCGTCGAGCGACCATGAAACCATCTGGAGCAGTCGACGCATCCGCACCGGGCCGCCCGTGGTATCGATCGCTCGATCGACGCCAGTGGCGCACGCTCGGCGCCGCCAATCTGGGATGGCTGTTCGACGGTTACGAGGCCTACGCGCTGATCCTGACCGTCACGTCCGCGTTCCGCGAGCTGCTTCCTCCGGACAGCTATCAGTTCATCCCGTTCTACTCCGGTATCGCCATCGCCGTCACGCTGCTCGGCTGGGGCATTGGCGGCATCGCGGGCGGAATCGCCGCCGATTACGTCGGGCGGAAGCGGATGCTGATCTACTCCGTGCTCGCCTATTCGTTCCTCACCGGCCTGACTGCGTTCGCCTGGTCGTGGATCTCCTTCATCGTGCTCCGCTTCATCGTCGGCGTCGCGCTCGGATCGGAGTGGGGCACCGGTGCGTCGATGATGGCCGAGATGTGGCCGCGCGAGCATCGCGGCAAGGGGGCGGGGCTGATGCAGTGCGGCCTCGGCATCGGGTTTTTCGTGGCGTCGGCGATCTGGTTTCTCGTCAGCCCGCTTGGGCCGTCGGCGTGGCGCTGGATGTTCGTCATCGGAGTGCTGCCGGCCCTCGCCACACTGTGGATCCGGCGCGGCGTCGACGAGCCGCCGAAGTGGGTAGAAGCCGATCGACAGCGACGCGCGGCGCCGCATCGTGCGCGCTTCCCGCTGGCGACGCTCTTCGCGAATCCGCGCTCGAGGGGCCTGACGATCGTCGCCTTCCTGATGGCAACGGCGACGACGCTGGGATGGTGGGGTATCTCGAGCTGGGTGCCGCCCTACGTGGCGTCGGCGGCGGCCGCGCAGGGACTGGCGCCCGCACGCTGGACCGGTCTGGCCGGGATGGCCTACAACGCGGGCGGGGTGATCGGCTACCTGCTCCTCGGATTCTGCGCGGACGCGTGGGGCAGGAAGCCGGTGGTCCTCGCGTGGTACGCGGGCAGCCTGCTGATGACACCGGTGCTGTTCTTCGGTACGGACAGCCTCCCGCTGCTCCTGCTGTTCTGCGCGATCAACGCAGTGTTCACGCTGGGGCAGTTCACGTGGTGTTCGGCATGGCTTCCCGAGGCGTTTCCCACCAGCATCCGGGCGACCGCCATCGGCTTCTGCTTCAACGCGCCGCGATTCGTCGCTTTCCTCGGGCCGCTCGTCGCGGGCACGCTCATCACCGCCTTCGGCGAGTACGGGCGGCCGGCGCTCCTGGTCAGCCTCGTCTATGTCGTCGGGGTGGCGGCGACCCCGTTTTTCCCCGAAACACGAGGCGCCCCGCTCCCTGACTGACATCGGGTCCGACCCACGTGGGGTCTGACCGCACCTCGAGGTCGTCTCCGTGGTATTCTCCGCGCGGAAACAGCCCTCATTCGGCCTACGTGCGGGGTCCCCGCCGCGCCCGCGAGCGCGGGGGGTGCCGTCCGCGAGAGGAGTGACAGCATGGAGCCGACCAGACCGACGGTGCCTCCCGAGGCCATCGAAGCCTACAACCTCTTCATTCACGGCGAGATCGACCGACGCTCGTTCATGGACCGCGTCAAGAAGGTGGCGGTCTCGGGCGTCGCGGCCTCCGCCATCGTCGACCAGCTGATGCCGAATTACGCCGCGGCCCAGCAGGTGTCGCCGACTGATTCGCGTCTGAAGACCGAGTACGCCACCGTACAGTCCCCGCAGGGCAACGGCAGCATCAGGGGGTACCTGGCGCGGCCGGCCAACGCGGGAACCACGAGGCTGCCGGGCATCCTCGTCATCCACGAGAACAGGGGCCTCAACCCGCACATCGAGGACGTGGCTCGCCGCCTCGCGCTCGAGAACTTCATGGCGTTCGCACCAGACGGGCTGACCTCCGTTGGCGGGTACCCCGGCGACGACGAGAAGGGCGGAGCCATGTTCGGCAAGGTCGATCGCGCCAAGATGGCGGAAGACCTGTATGCCGCCGCGGTGTGGCTGAAGAACCGTTCCGACAGCACGGGCCGGCTTGGCGTGACCGGCTTCTGTTTCGGCGGCGGAATCTCGAATGCGCTCGCGGTGCGGATGGGCGCCGACCTCGCCGCCGCGGTGCCGTTCTACGGCGGCGCGCCGCCGGTGGCGGACGTGCCGAAGATCAAGGCGGCTGTGCTCGTGCACCATGGCGGTGAGGACACGCGTCTCGTAGAGGCGTGGCCGGCTTACGAGGCAGCGCTGAAAGCTGTCGGCGTCCGGTACGAAGGACACATCTATCCCGGCGCGGTCCATGGCTTCAATAACGACGCCACACCGCAGCGCTACAACAAGGCGGCAGCCGACCAGGCGTGGAAGAGCACGGTTGCCTGGTTCAACAAGTACGTGCGCGCGACGAGCTAGTGCCTTCACTTTCACAAGCCGCGGAGACGCGGAAACGCGGAGGAGCTCAGGCAAGAACCTCCGCGACTCCGCGACTCCGCGGCCCGTGGGGGTGAACGCCTGCCCCTTCGAATCATCTCGCCGACGATGCGCATTCGTCTATCGCTCGCGCTCGTACTGGTTGCGCTCACGATCGCCCGGGCGCAGGAACCACCGCGCACCTGGCGTCTCGACTTCTACCAGACCGGCGGACCCGGCATCGAGGCCTACAGCTTCGACCGCGTCGTGGTCGAGCCGCTCGCCTGGCCGGACGCCCCGTCCGCCAATGTCGAACCGACGCCAACCGGCAACTACCGCTTCGAGATCGTCGATGGCGCGGGACGCGCGATGTTCTCCCGCGGCTACGATCCGGCGTTCGCCGAATGGGTGACGACGGCGGAAGTGAGACGGGTGCGTCGCAGCTTCCACGACTCACTGCGCTTTCCGGCGCCGCCAGGAAAGGCGGACGTCGTCCTCTACAAGCGGAACAGTCGCGGAGGATACGACGAGGCCTGGCGCGTGGCGATCGATCCTGCCGACCCGTTTATCGATCGTTCGAGGCCGGCGCGCCAACAGGCGATCGAGGTGGAACGGCACGGCGAGCCGCAGGCCAAGGTCGACGTGCTGCTGCTCGGCGACGGCTACACGGCGAACGAATGTGCGCGGAAGTTCCGTGCGGATGCCCGCCGCATGGGCGCGGCGCTGTTCGCGCAGGAACCATTCAAGTCGCGGCGCAACGACTTCAACATCTGGGGAATCTGTCCGCCCGCCGCCGAGTCCGGGATCTCGCGCCCCTCCACCGGGATCTACCGGCGCACGCCCGTTGGTGCGAGCTACGACGCATTCGGGTCGGAACGCTACATCCTGACGTTCGAGAATCGCGCGTGGCGCGACATCGCCGCATGGGCGCCGTACGAGTTCGTCACCGTGCTGACCAACACGGCGACCTACGGCGGCGGCGGCTTGTACAACGTCTACTCCACGGTCGCGGTCGACAACGACTTCGCGGACTACCTGTTCGTCCACGAGTTCGCCCACCACTTCGCCGGGCTCGCCGACGAGTACTACACGTCGCCGGTGGCTTACGAGCCGCCGCAGGAGGTGGTCGAGCCGTGGCCGGGGAACGTCACCGCGCAAGTGGATCCCGCCCGGCTCAAGTGGCGCGACCTCGTGACGCCAGGTGTTCCGATCCCCACTCCCTGGCCGAAACAGGAGTTCGAAACACTGTCGAAGGGGTTCCAGGAGCGGCGCGCGCGCCTGCGGGCGATGAACCGGCCCGAGTCAGAGATGACGATGCTGTTCCGGGAAGAGCTCGAAGTGGAAACGAAACTCCTCGCAGCGGCGGAGCACGCAGCCAGGGTCGGTCTGTTCCAGGGCGCCAATTACGACGCGCAGGTCTTCTACCGCCCGCAGATCGACTGCATCATGTTCACACGGAATCGCGTGCCGTTCTGCCGGGTGTGCCAGCGCACGCTGGCCGCCATGATCGACCGGCACGCGTCATAAGAAACGATTCTTGCCGCACGCCTTCCACAGGGCGTATGGTGACTTCTGTTCCCTCTCCTCTCACTCAACACTGGCCCATCGATCAGGTCGGTCGAGGAGGTGCTCATGTCACGTTCGCGCGTAGTCGCCGTTGCCGCCGCCGCCTGCCTTGCCGCCGCCGGAGTCGTCCTGCACTCGAATTACACGTGGGCCGCGCAGGAGCAGGCCAACGTGGTCCCGCAGGCGAACGAACAGCTCGAGATCGCGATCGGATTCAAGATCGCACCCGTCCCCCTGAAGTTTGCGCCT
>DATDHP010000360.1:0-2506 GCA_036521515.1 Vicinamibacterales bacterium | reverse complement strand
GTGATCAGAACCTTCGCACTCGACCGCGCCGCGTACTCGACGTCTTCTTCGACGGCGCGGATACTCGCACTCATACCAATCATCACCGGTCGATCGGACATAGAACGCCTCACGAGCTCATTCGGCTACTGCTATTGACGGATTTAGGGAATTGACGAGGTTGAGAGTGTGCCCATCCAGAGCGCCGATGTCAATGAACGTTTCTGTCGTCAACACGTCAACCTGGACGCGCCGCCGCTCAATGGCCCACGCCAGGCAGTTGCAACCGCCAGGCGTGACTCGTCAGGCGACTCATCAGTATTCTGCCTCAAAACTGACCCTTTTCTTCCACAATCAGCGGCTAGTTCGAATTTTGGCTGACAAACCGGGCTGCGATGTGCAGCTATGTACCTCAATTTGCTGAATAGTTCTTTAAAAGCTGTTCATTCACCTCTTCGTCGTCTCTGAGGCTCGCCGATTGCAGCAAATCTGCGCAGAGACGGGGGCGGAGCAGGGCAAGAAGTTAGCCACCACAATTGAAGGCAATCGCGGACTTACCGGCACGTGGAGGTTATTAGTCTGCCTCTCGAGAACCTTTTTTCCTCGTTTCGGACTCAACCGGACATCCGGGATCGCCCCGTGCGCGCGGCGCGCAGGCACGAGCTGTCGTTCATCACGCGCGCTCTCGATTAACGGATTGACGAAAGTCCGCCGCGCGCTGGAGACGGCGCGGCCATGAGTTCATTGAGGTTCGCTGGCGATCGCCGCTTCCACCTTCGCGTCAGACACGACCAGGCGCTTCGCTCTCCATCGCTCGACGTAATCGCGCCGCATCCGGTTGGCGATATGACTTTGTGGGACCGGAATTGCCCCTAACTGCACGGTCGGCTGCCAGCAAAAATTTTCAAGCCGCGTACAACCTGCTGTGGCTGCCCCGGCTCCGGGAGTCCGCTTTTCCGGGCGCCGGTGCGCGTCTGCGAAGTGTTGAGGTGTAAGTGACAGGGCGAAGCTATGCCCGCATGCCATTCTGGCTCATGTTTCTTGCCGTTTTCGGCGCCGGATGCACACCCGGCGGCGGGCGGCCGAAGGCCGAGTACGACGAAACGGGCCGTCTGCGACGCCTCACCTTCGACGTCACCGGCAACGGCCGGCATGACGCGGTGAGCGTGATGGACGGCTCCCGAGTCCGTCACATCGAGCTGGATGCCAACGAAGACGGCCGGGTGGACCGGTGGGACTTCTACCGAGAGGGCCGGACGCTCGACAAGGTGGGCTTCTCGACGAGAAACAACGGCGTCATGGACGCCCAGGCGTTCTACAACGGCGACGGGACGATCGAACGCATCGAAGTGTCAGCGACGGGCGGCGGCTCGTTCAATCGAGTCGAGTTCTACACCGCCGGCGTGCTCGTTCGCAGCGAAGAGGACACCAACGGCGACCATCGTCCCGACAAGTGGGAGACGTATCGGCCCAACCGCGGCGGCGCGCCTGGTGAGCCCCCCTACGCGATCACGTCGGTCGCCTTCGACGACACCGGCAGCGGATCACCGCACCGGCGCGTGATGTTCCCGAACGCCAGCACCCGTGCGCCCGTGGAGGTCCGATGAAACGCCTGCTTGGCCTGAGCCTCTCCGTGATGCTCGCGCTGTCTCAGCTGTCCTCCACCTACGCGCAGGTCGAGGCGATCGGCATCATTACGGGAACCCTCAGCGGCCCCACCGGAGCGCTGGCCGGCGTGACCGTCCAAGTGGTGAATGCGGCTGGCGCAGTGGTCGGCAGCGCCACGACCGCCGCCACCGGCGCCTTGAGCATCTCGGGGCTCGCCGCCGGTACCTTCACCGTGCAGGTCGTCGGGGCGAGCGGCGCGGTGATCGGCACGTCGAGCGCCACGCTCGTCGCCGGTGCGATGACCGCGACCGTGAGCGTCAGCGCCACTGCCGGCGCAGTTGCCGCGACCGCCGCGGAGGCCGTCGCCGGGGCCGCGGGAGCGGGAGCAGGAACCGTGGCGGCTTCGGCAGGTCTCGGCGCGGCCGCAGGCGGACTGAGTACCGGCGTCGTGCTGGCCGGTGTGGGCGCAGCAGCCGCGGCAGTCGGAACCGCGGCCATCGTCGGCACCGAGCCTGTCAGCCCAAGCGACTGACCCACGTGTTACTCCCCGCATTGCGGCGGTACGCACCCGTGGCAGTTGCTCTGCTCGTGCTCTCCACGCCGGCACGTGCGCAGCCAGCCGTCGATCCGCGCGCGGAGGCGCAAGCGCATCTCGGTCCGATCTACCTGACACCCGGCTTGGCGGTGAAGGCCTTCGGCATCGACAGCAACGTGTTCAATACCGCGGACGCCAGGAGCGATTTCACGGTGACGGTCGCGCCGCGTGCGAAGGTCTGGCTCCCGTTCGCGCGGCGCGCCCTGGTCACGACCATGGTCGCCACCGACTCTGTTTGCTACGCGACATACGCGAGCGAGCGCTCCGTCGATCCCGACCTGCGGATGCGAGGCGAACTTTTCCTCAACCGCGTGACGCTGTTCG
>DATDHP010000359.1:0-2888 GCA_036521515.1 Vicinamibacterales bacterium | reverse complement strand
AACTTCGCCGTCGGCTTCCAGGCCGCGCTTGCAACGGGCGTGTATCCGTTCGTGCTCGCTGACGCGGTCAAGCTGTTCGCCGCCGCGGGCATTTTGCCTGGGGTCTGGCGCATCATCGGCCGCTCCTGAAGCGTCGCACGGAAACAAGGCGAGCGCGCACCGACAAGCATCGGGCTCGCACCGACAACGAGCAAGCCCGCACCGACAAGCATCAGGATTGCACCGACAAGCGAAGGTGCTTACCGTCCGAGCACGAGCAGGTACTGATAGGGAAGGTCCTGGCGCGCGAGGACGCGGAGTACCGCCGCGCGCGCGTCGGCTTCGACGGCGGGGCCGTCGATGCGGATGTCGGGGCCCGGGCCGCCCTGGCCCGGCTTGTAATTCACGATGCCTATGCGGCCACCAGGTTTCAACGCCGTGGCGAGGTTGCGAAGGAACGGCACCCGGTCATTGACATCGACCGCGTCGTACACATCCACCACCAGGACCGCGTCGATCGACCGGGCGGGCAGGTTCGCCATGGTGGTGGTGCCGAGGCGCGTCTGGACGTTCTGCAAACCCTCGCGCCCGACACGGCGCTTGATCGCCTCGAGCATCGGCCGCTGCACGTCCGTCGAGTACACGATGCCGTTCGGTCCCACACGGCGTGCCAGCCTGATCGTGAACCACCCGGCGCCGGCGCCGATGTCCGCCACCGTGGACCCGTCGGCAATGGCGAGCGCATCCATGATCCGATCGGGCTGCTGCCACTTGTCGCGATCGGGCGATTCGAGCAGGCCCAAGTCCTGCGGTGGGAACAGACGGCCGTGTGATTGCGTGCCGGCGGCTTGCGCCGCCAGGCGGACCTGAAGGTCCGCCTCCACGAACGTCACCGACACGATGCACAAAGAAACGTAGAGGCGGACCTTCAGGTCCGCCTGGCGCCAGATCATTTCTTGACCTCTCTGCCGGGAATGCCCGGCCGCGTCATGTTTTCCGGCGAGAGAATCTGATCGAGCTGCCCCTGATCCAGCAGCCTGCGCTCGAGCACGATCTGGTGAACCGGTTTGCCGGTCCGCACCGACTCTTTCGCGATCTCCGCGGTGATCGCGTAGCCGAGGTACGGGCTGAGCGCGGTCGCGACAGCCGTGCTCCGGTCCAGCAGCTCGCGGCACCGTGCCTCGTCCGCCTGGATGCCGTCGACGCACCGCGTGCGCAACGAGACCATCGACTGCCGCAGGATGGTCGAGGAATGGATCGCGTTCCACGCCATGACCGGCATCATCACGTTCAACTCCAGCTGGCCGGCTTCGCCTGCCGTGCAGATCGTCAGATCGCATCCGTACACCTGGTAACACACCTGGTTCACCATCTCGGGAACCGACGGGTTCACCTTGCCCGGCATGATCGACGAACCGGGCTGCACAGCAGGCAACGCGATCTCGGCAATCCCGGCGCGCGGTCCGGAACTGAGCAGGCGCAGATCGCTCGCCACCTTCGCGAGCTCCACCGCGAGCCGGCGCATCGCGCCCGAGTAGGCGACGATATCTCCCATGCTTTGTGTGATGCGAAAGAAATTGGTCGCGGGCCTGAGCGGCAATCCCGTGAAGCGCGCCAGGGTGTCGACCGCCAGACTCGTGTAGTCTTCGCCGGCGTTGATCCCGGTCCCCAACGCCGTCGCGCCGAGATTCAACTCCTTCAACTGCTCCGACGCCCGCTCCACCTCCTCGCCGCCGCGCGCGATGCACGCCGCGAAGCCGCTGAATTCCTGTCCCAACGTCATCGGCACCGCGTCCTGGAGATGCGTGCGGCCGATCTTGAGGATGCCCTCGAACGCGCGAGCCTTGCCATCGAGCGACACGGCGAGGCCGCGTGCCGCCTCGACCAGCCCGCGGTGCGCCAGCAGCAGCCCCAGCCGCGTCGCCGTCGGGTACACGTCGTTGGTGGACTGGCCCATGTTGACGTGGTCGTTCGGGTGGACCAGGGCGTATTCCCCGCGCTTGCCGCCGAGCAGTTCGGCCGCGCGGTTGGCGAGCACCTCGTTCGTGTTCATGTTGTGCGAGGTGCCTGCGCCCGCCTGGTAGACGTCCACCACGAACTGATCGCGAAGGGCGCCGCCAAGGATCTCGTCTGCTGCGCGGACGATGGCGTCGCCGATTCTCGTGTCCAGTCGAGCCAGGGTGACATTGGCCACGGCAGCAGCCTTCTTGATGAGCACGGTTGCCGTGACCAGGTCGGCGGGCGCCCGGAGAATGCTGATCGGGAAATTCTCGCGCGCCCGGGCCGTCTGGATGCCGTAGTAGGCGTCGGCCGGGACCGCGTATTCGCCGAGAGGATCGCGCTCGATCCGGGTTTGCATTGAGAACCTTCCCCTGCCCGCGCCGTTTTCACCCGAGACGAGCCACGGAGGCACGGAGAGCGATTCAGACAAACCGTCTCCGGGCCTCCGTGTCTGGCACCCCACCGCGCAGGCGCGGTGGGGACCCCGCTCTGTCGTGGTCCGCGGGGGTGAAGACCCTACGAATTATACTGATTGCATGCTTCCATCATTTTTCCCGAGTGTCCTCGACCTCGTCGTCCGGACGTCCACTGATCTGCCGCCCGACGTGCGCGCGGCGATGAAGGTCGCCATGGACCGTGAGAAAGAAGGATCGCAGGCGTCGCAGGCGCTCGGCATCATCGCGCAGAACATCGACCTCGCCGCCGAGGGGGAGGGCGCCATCTGCCAGGATACCGGCATGCCGACGTTCGAGGTGAAGACACCGGTCGGCGCCAACCAGATCGCGATGCAGAAGCAGATCCGCGAGGCGGTCGCGGAGGCGACGAAGCAGGGCAAGCTGCGGCCGAATTCCGTCGACTCGATGACGGGAGAGAACTCGGGCAGCAATCTCGGCCCGGGTACGCCGATC
>DATDHP010000358.1:0-1705 GCA_036521515.1 Vicinamibacterales bacterium | reverse complement strand
CAGGACGGCGAGCTTCATCGGCGAGCGACCCGAACGATCGCACACGTGAAGCGACAGAGCGGTACTCTCGTTCTCACATGATTTCCAGGCCCGGCTCCAGCGCAATCGCGCTCGGCCGCGCGGCTGGTCGCGCCATGAGTTTGGGCCGGCCGTCCACTCGAATCTCGGCGACATCGACTCCACAGTGGGCGAACCACCCGGCGAAATCAGGGTCGGCGACGACCGGTGCGCCCTCACGAACGACGGCGCGGATGTCGGCTCTGCCGATATCGAGCAGGGATCGATACGGATCGGCTCCGGCACGCACGATGGAACAGTCGGCGCGCTGTCCGGGATGGAGAGCGCCGCGATCGTCCAATCGCAGGATCCGCCTCGCATCGCAGGTGACGAGACGCAGCAACTCGCTCGGCGACAGATCGCTGTGGATGCGTGCGACGCGCAGCTCGTCGAGGAGGTCGCGCGAGCCGGTGAGCCGCGAGTCGCTGCCGAGCGTCAGACGCCCAGCGGCGAACAGGCGACGCAGCGTCCCTGCGTCGACCGTTCGGCCGAGCATTCCAAGATTGCTCGCCGGACACCAGACAACGGCCGCGCCGGACTCGATCACCCGCTCGACATCCGGACCCGTCAACCCCACGCCATGCACGAGCACCGTGTTGGAGGCGAGACAGCCCAGCGTGTCGAGCTGCGCAAGCTCGGTTGCCGCCGTATGATCGGTGCCCTCGGCCAGATGAATAGTCCACGGGTGCGCGACCGGCGTTGTCACAAAGCTCTGACCGACAGGGGGACCATAACGCGGTGGCAGCCCGCCGCGCGGGGTGCCGAGGCCCAGTGAGTGACTCCAGCCGAAGTTCTGCAGCAATCCGACGGGAAACGCAGGATCGTCGAGAACGCCGAGCCAGGGATCGTGATGCGCCACGGTCGTCACGCCGGCCAGCAGGTTCTTCAGGCCGCCCTGCCAGTGCCGCGCTTCGCTCGACACCTGCGTCGCCGCGACGACCTCCGGGTCCCCGAGACGCGGCTCGAACGCGTCGATCCACGCGTAGCTGTTCGGAAACGGCCCGGTGTGCCTGAGCGGCGGGATGTTGTTGAGGTGCAGGTGATCGTGGGCGTTGATCAGGCCGGGCACGATCACGTGATCGCGCAAGTCGACGCGCAGCGCATCCGTCGGCGCATCGACGATGCGCCCCGCCGCGAAGGCGAGCGGTCGGACCGCGACCCGATCGTGCTCCAGGACGCACGCGTTCTCGAGCACGCTGCCCGCCATCGGGCTCGTCACCGATCTCCGGTCGAGCTCAGCGCCAGGGTGCAGACGCACTTCCGGCAGATCGCGTCGCGCCGCACGTCGAGCCGCTGTCGCCAGGCGATCGCCTGCGGCGAATTCAGGACCGCGCTCAGGCCGCCATCCGAATGGATGTTGCCGAGCGGCGGCTGGAAGAAGCATGGTCGCACCGTGCCGTCGGACTCGATCACGCTCGACACCCACGGCGCGTTGCAGTCGTTCGGGAAGAAGCCGTCCAGGCCGAGGAGCGCCGCGAAGTACTGGCTCAAGCGGCGGCGCAGCTTCTCCGGCGATTCGGCGATGTACCCCGACGCGAACGCGCCGGCCCACTCGCCTTCCAGGGCGTCGATCTCGGCCGCCAGCAGCGGAAGATCATCCGCCCCGAGGGCGACCTGGCCGACGCGCTCCTCATTCCAGCCGCCGGGC
>DATDHP010000357.1:0-7032 GCA_036521515.1 Vicinamibacterales bacterium | reverse complement strand
CAGGGGCCGGGCTCGCCGGCCGCACTGCCGCGCGCGCGGAACCCGCGGCGGAGCCCCTCGCCGTCGTGCGCACCAGCAGCCACACCATGTTGACGGCCACCTTGGTGCCCGCCGCTTCCGCCGGTGAGAACCGCGAGCGCTTCACTGCATCGAGGACCGCCGTGACTTCCTTCGCGTCGTCGGCCCGCGAGCGGCGCGTGGCCGGCACCTCCGACTGCAGAAGATCGTAGGTGGCGATGCGGCCTTCACGTGTCACGACCGCGGACAGCGCGATCTCGACTTCGTCCTCTGGCATCGACTCGAGCGCAGACATCCCGTCGAGCGCCCGCGGGAACGAAACCCACCCGTCGAGGCGCATCGGGTTCTGATCAGATCCCGGATTGGCCGGCGGCAGCACAGGCGCGGACGGACGATCCAGGCGATCGATCATCGCGGCCAGCGACTCGGGGTTCTCCGCCGTGGCCGCCTGCAGAACGCTCAGCGACGCGAAGAGGCACGCGGCGAGCGCGGCCGTGGCGCCGACGGCCGGCCACAGCAGCCGCATGTCGTCGAACATCCCGCCGATCCGGGCCGCGAACGACTGCTCCCGTTCCGCCCGAACCCTCGCCAGCACGCCCGACTGAATCCCGCTCAGCGCACGGGTATCGTCGGGGGCGGGCGGGTGCGAGCCGAGGCGCATCGACGCGCCAATCAGGCGCATATCGTCGACGCGGTTCGCGCAGGGCCGACACCACCGCAGGTGCGACTCGAGCGCAACCTGGTCCGCCATGGCCAGCTCGCCGTCGACAAACCCTTCGAGCAGCTCACGCGCGCGCTCGCAACCGAGATAGGGAATCATGGCCGGAGCCCCAGCAGCTCAGCGCGCAGCGCCTGCCGCGCGCGCGTGAGCCGCGACTTCACCGTTCCGACGGCGATGTTGAGCGAGAACGCGATCTCCTCGTAACGAAGACCATCCACTTCCCGAAGGATCAACGCCGTGCGCTGATCGAACGGCAGCCGGTCGAGTGCCTGCCAGATGCGCGCCGCCGTCTCCTTGCTCAAGAGGAGGCGATCGGGCAGCACGTCACCCTTCGATTCCGGCTCGCCAAACTGTCGAAGGTGCTCATCCAGCGACACCTGGTCGGTGCGATGACGCCGCCTCCACCACCGCTGCCGGTTCCGTGCCTGGTTGATTACGATGCGATAGATCCAGGTACGAAGCGTCGACTGTCCGCGAAAGCTCGACATCGTCCTGAAAACGCGCAGGAAGACTTCCTGCGACAGGTCCAGCGCCTCGTCGCGCTCACCGAGCAGGTGCAACGCGAGCGTGTAGACCATGCGCTGGTGGGAGGCGACCAGCTCCGCACACGCGACCTCGTCTCCAGTGGCGCACCGCTCAATCAACGCGGCTTCGCGACTATCGACGTCCGACCAGCCGATGGCGCCGGCGTTCTTCACCAGGTCTCCAGGGAGTGGTGTCTGCATGAAGGTTAGCACGACGCCGGCCGAGCTGGGGCCGATCCTCCTTGACCGGATTGGACACCCAATCCTTCAGAAATGTTCCTTGGTCGAGAACCCGAATCTCCCGGACGTCGGATTGCGGGCTCCGGGCTGCGGGCCTGAATTTGCCCGAAGCCTGGAACCCGGAGCCTGGAGCCCGAAGTAACATGAGTCCCCATGAGATGGGGGGTCGTGTTCGGCGTGGGTGCGGCGGCCCTGGTCGCGGGCGGGGTGCTGGCATGGACGACGATCCGGCAGGATCGGGAGTTCCAGCGGCTCATCGCGGCCGGCGACACCGCCCTGGCCGAGGACCAGACGTTCACCGCCATCGAGGCCTTCAGCGGCGCCCTGGCGCTCAAGGCCGACTCGATGCTCGCCTACTTGAAGCGGGGCGATACCTACCGGCGCCGCGGCGAGCTGGCCGCCGCGCTGCGCGACCTGCGCGCCGCCTCAGCGCTCGAGCCGACCGCCCCGCGCCCCGTGGAGCTGCTGGGCGACGTGAACGCCGGCATGGGCCGGTACGCGCGTGCCATCGAGGAATACCGGCGGTTCATTACGCTTGACGACCGGTCGCCACGAGTGCTGTACAAACTTGCCCACACCTATTACCGGAACGGCCAGGCTGAAAAAGCAATAGAGCCGCTGCGCGAGGCGCTCGCCATCGACGGACGCGTGAGCGAGGCGCACTATCTGCTCGGCCTTTGCCTGCGCGACAACGGACGCCAGCAGGACGCCGTGGCCGCGCTGCGCCGCGCGCTCGACCTCCATCCGGCGCTCGCCGCGGCGCGCGAGGAGCTCGCGTTGCTGTACGCCTCCCTCAATCGCGACCGCGACAGCATCGAGCAGCTCGAAGCGCTTGCGGCCCTCGAACCGGGACGCCCCGAGCGGATGGTCCGCGTGGGCCTGGCATATGCGCGCCAGGGGCGCACCGACGCGGCGATCGTGACGCTGGGCCGCGCCGCGGAGCGGTACCCGGAGGATCCGATGGTCTACACGGCGCTCGGGCGATTGTGGCTGGAATATGCCCAGCTGAGCGATCCCGTCGCGATAGGCAAGGCCCTCGAGGCGCTCGAGATCGCAGCCTCCCGCCCGACCGCGACGAGCGAAACGCTCACCCTCTATGGCCGCGCCCTCTTCTTGTCTGGCAGCACCGAAGCCGCCGTCCGGACGCTGCAGCAGGCCACCTCGCGCTCACCCGTCGAGCCGCTCGCATACCGGTATCTGTCCGAAGCCGCCACGAGCGTGCACGACACCGCCGCCGCGCACGATGCTGATCGGCGTTACACCGCCCTGACCGAGCCCTGAACGAACAGCGTCGTTCTCACTGCTCTGTTCTCTCTTCTCGGTTCGTGTTCAGGTTCGGTTCTCACGTTCATGGTTCATGGTTCATGGTTCGCGGTTCATGGTTCGCGGTTCAACGTTCGCAGTTCATGCGTTCACATTCAGCTCCGCCCTCCTTGCGTCGCTGGATCCAGCGCATCGCGGAGTCCGTCCCCCAGGAAATTGAATCCAAGGACGAGAATCGCGATGGCGAGGCCGGGGAAGATCGTGAGGTGCGGCGCGTCCAGCAGGTGGGCGCGGCCGTAGTTCAGCATCGTGCCCCAGCTCGGCGTGGGTGGCTGCACTCCCAAACCGAGAAAGCTCAGGGCGGCCTCGGCCAGAATCGCGCCACCCATGCCCAGCGTCGCCTGAACGGTGACGGCGGGCAGCGTCGTTGGAATCACATGGCGCGCCAGGATGCGCGGCGTCGTTGCGCCGAGCGCGCGCGCCGCCTGAACGAACTCGAACTCGCGCGCGCGGAGCACCTGGCCCCTCACGAGGCGCGCGTAACCGACCCAGCCAATCAGCGACAACGCGAGTACGACGTTGACCAGGCTTGGCCCGAGCACCGCCACGAGCGCGATGGCCAGCAACAGGCCCGGAAACGCCAGCAGGATGTCGATCACCCGGCTGATGGCCTCGTCGATGCGGCCGCCAAAGTAGCCGGCAATCGATCCCAGCAGAATTCCAATCGAGGCCGACACGCCGACGACGACGAGGCCCACCATCAGCGAGATGCGCGCACCCGAGAGGACACGCGCGAAAATGTCTCGCCCCAGCTCGTCCAGGCCAAACCAGTGGGCGCCGGTCGGTCCCTCGAGCCGAAGGGCCAGCTCCTGCGCGGCGGGATCGAACGGCGCGAGCGCCGGGCCGAGGGTCGCTGCGACCACGGCGAGCAGGACGATGGCCGCTCCTACACGAGCCATCGGCGGAAGCTCTCCGGTCTTCGGTCTTCGGTCCCCGGTCTCCGGTTGGCCTCCGGTCTGCGGTCCGCAGTCTCCGGGAGGCCCGAAGACTGAAGTCCAGAGACCGCAGATGATGGCCCGGGCTCACTCATAGCGGATGCGCGGATCCAGTACGCCGTAGACAAGATCGGTGAGCAGATTCACGCCAACGTAGGTCACCGCAATGAACAGGATTGCACCCTGCACGAGCGGATAGTCGCGGAAGCCGATCGACTGGATCAGCAGCCGTCCGATGCCCGGCCAGGCGAACACCGTCTCCGTGATGACGGCGCCCGTCAAGACGGCGCCAAACTGCAGCCCAAGCAGCGTGACAATGGGGATCAGACTGTTCCTGAACGCGTGGCGGACGACCGCTCGCGCCCGCGAGGCGCCGCGCGCGCGTGCTGCCTGCACGTATTGCTCGCGCAGCTCCTCGAGCAGCGAGGCGCGTGTCATGCGCGCGAGGATGGCGGCGAGCGCCGCCCCGAGTGAAATGGCTGGCAAAATCAGGTGCCCGAGGGTGCCGCGGCCCGAAACGGGCAGCCAGCCGAGCTCGACGGCGAAGATGATTGCGAGGAGCGGACCCAGCCAGAAGTTGGGAATCGAAATCCCCATGAGGGCCAGCGTCATGGCGCCGTGATCGATCGACGTGCCGCGCCAGACGCCCGCAGCGATCCCAAGAGGGATCGAGATGACGACCGCCACGATCATCGCGGCCGCGGCGAGCTCGAACGTCGCCGGCAGCCGCTCGAGGATCGCCTCGGTCACCGGCTGGCTCGTTCGAAGCGACGTCCCGAGATCGCCCCTCAGCACACCGCGGAGAAAGTTGCCGTACTGCTCGAGCAGCGGTCGGTCGAGGCCAAGCCGTGTACGAAGCTCTGCCACGTCCTCGGGCGCCGCCGTTTCACCAAGCATCGCTAGCGCGGGGTCGCCGGGGATGAAGTGGATCAGGGAAAAGACGAGCGTGGCGACCCCGAGCAGGACTGGAATCGTCAGCACGAGGCGACGGGCGAGAAACCGGAGCACGTCATCTCATTTTTCCTGCTCGCCCCCTTCATTGCAAGAACGTCGTATACTCGGCCCCCGCAAGGATTCGAGCCGTTATGAAGAAGTCGTCCGCCTGTCTGATGGGCCTTGTCGCCATGGTCACGGTGGTCTTGTTGACCAGCGCAGGGGCACGCCAGTCCTCCCGCGCAGACGTGCAGATCGAGCCCGACGACATCGGTGGCGTCGTGAATGGCCCGCGCGGTCCGGAATCGGGCGTGTGGGTCATCGCCGAAACAACAGACCTGCCGACCGCCTTCGCGAAGATCGTCGTCACGGATGACGCCGGGCGCTACGTGGTGCCGGACCTCCCGAAGGCGAACTACAGCGTGTGGGTCCGAGGTTACGGCCTGGTCGACTCGCCGAGGGTGCAGGCCGTGCCGGGGAGGTTGCTGACCCTGACTGCGGTGCGTGCGCCGACTGCCGCCGCGGCGGCGCGCTCCTATCCGTCGATCTACTGGTTCTCGATGCTCAGAGTGCCCGAGGCGACCGCTTTTCCCCTCGCGAGGATCGCCACCCAGAGCGAATGGCTCAATATCGTGAAGAGCGGCGCGTGCCAATCGTGCCACGCGCTTGGCACACCGGGAACACGTACGATGCCGAAAGAGTTTGCCACCGCGCCAGGCTCCGCCGACGCCTGGGCGCGGCGTCTCCGGGCCGGGCAGGCATCGAACCTGATGGCGCGCGATATCGGGCGGCTCGACACCGAGCTCGCGCTCAGGCTCTTCGGCGACTGGACCGATCGAATCGCCGCCGGTGAGCTCCCCTTCGCGAGCCCCGAGCGGCCGCAAGGCATAGCGCGCAGCGTCGTCGTGACGCTCTGGGACTGGGGCAGCCCGACGGCGTATCTCCACGATGAGATCGCGACCGATCGACGGAATCCGCGCATCAATGCCAGGGGCAGGATTTACGGGTCCCCCGAGGACAGCACGGACTTCATTCCGATCCTCGACCCGGCGACGAACACCGCGAGCGCGATGCTGCATCCGGTCCGCGACCCGAACACACCGTCTACGAGGGCCAACCCGATGGCACCGTCGGCGTACTGGGGAGCCGAACCGATCTGGGACAGCAAGACGCTCACTCACAATCCGATGATGGACGAAAGAGGACGCGTATGGTTCACCCCTCGCGTTCGTCCCGAAGCGAACCCGGACTTCTGCAAGCAGGGATCGAATCACCCGTCGGCGCTGGTGTTCCCGCTGCAGCAAGCGAATCGTCACCTGTCCATGTACGATCCCGCAACGGGACAGTTCACGCTGATCAGCACCTGCTTCCCCACCCACCACCTGAACTTTGCCGAGGACGCCAATCACACGTTGTGGACGAGCTCCGGCGTCACAGGTCCGGGGGTCGTCGGTTGGTTGAACCGGAGAGCATTCGAGGAGACCGGCGACGAGGTCAGATCGCAGGGATGGACGCCCTTCATCCTCGACACCAACGCGAATGGCAGGCGCGACGCTTTCGTGGAACCGAATCAGCCAGCCGATCCCGCGAGAGACGCCCGAGTCGTCGTGAACCTCTACTCGGTCGCGGTCAGTCCGACCGACGGCGCCGTGTGGGGAACGTCGCTTGGAGTTCCCGGTCACATTGTCCGCGTGGCGCCAGGATCCGACCCGACGCACACGGCGCTCACCGAAATCTACGAACCGCCGCTGCCCGGCTTCGGGCCGCGCGGCGGCGACGTCGACCGCAACGGCGTGTACTGGGCGTCGTTGTCGAGCGGACACCTCGGAAGTTTCGATCGCCGCAAGTGCAAGGTGCTCAATGGTCCGACCGCGACCGGTGCGCACTGCCCGGAGGGTTGGACGCTGCACCAGTTGCCGGGACCGCAGTTGAGAGACGTGAAGACTCCCGGCAGCGCAGAGGCGAGCTATGTGACGTGGGTAGATTGGTTCGATACCTTCGGGCTCGGCAGGAATGTCCCGATCGCGATGGGCAACCTGAATAGCGCGATACTTCCTCTCGTGAACGGGAAGTTCGTCAACATCACGGTCCCCTATCCGATGGGCTTCTTCGCCAAGAACGTCGACGGTCGCATCGACGATCCGAATGGCGGATGGAAGGGGAAGGCGCTGTGGTCCACGTACGGCACGAGGACGATGTACCACCTTGAAGGAGGTACGGCGAACCGGCCGAAGGCGGTCAGGATTCAGCTTCGGCCCGATCCGCTCGCGAGGTGATCTTCCGGCTGAAGCCGGAAGCCACAGCAACACGATCGGAGGATTGCAGATCCCACAGGCTT